>CAMCFL010000112.1 GCA_945873715.1 Akkermansia muciniphila | reverse complement strand
CGAAGGTGGTGCATCCAGTTCGCGAGGCTGCAGATGATCGCAGCACCCGGCGGCCACGTGTACCCTGGGACGTTTCGCGAAGTTCGTGGGTCCGAGTCGGCGCACGCGGCTTGCGTCCGGTGGGGGAGGAGACCGGTGGCGACTGAGGAGGCGCGACCCCGCCGGGGTCGATGGGGGGGTGGGCTATGGACCGGCGGTCGGGCGACCGCCGGCTACATTCCGGGACGCCTCCGGCGTCGGGCGGTGAGATGCGGTTGAGAGGGGGATGGCCGCGGAGAAGCGGAGAAGCGGAGGGGACACGGCACCGTGCGTCGGAACAAACTGAACGCTGGAAAGTGACGGGTGCGGGGATCATTCTGGGCGGACTAAGCCAATTCACGTCATGCGCCCCACTTTTTCACGTACCTATTCCCGTCGCTCGTTCCTCGGTTCGGCCGCGGCGGCGTCCTTCGCCTTCACCCTGTTGCCGGCCCGTGCGTTCGGCGCCAACGACCGCCTGCGGGTGGCGGGCGTCGGGGTGGGCGGCAAGGGATCGAGCGACATTGATCAGGCCGCGAATCTCGGCGAGGTGGTGGCGCTGTGCGATTGCGACGATTCGAAGCTGGCACCCAAGGCGGCCAAGTGGCCGGGGGCGCAGAAGTTCCGGGACTTCCGTCGGATGTTCGACGCGATGGAAGGGAAGATCGACGCGGTGACGATCAGCACGCCCGACCACAACCACGCGCTGGCGGCGGCGTTGGCGATGGAGCGGGGGATGCATGTGTACGTGCAGAAGCCCTTGACCCATGACGTCTGGGAAGCCCGCTGGCTCCGTGACCTGGCCCGTCGCCACAAGGTGGTCACCCAGATGGGCAACCAGGGCACGGCCGAGAACGGCCTGCGCAAGGGCGTCGAATGGGTGCGCGCGGGTGCGGTGGGAACCGTCCGCTCGATCCATGTCTGGACCAATCGTCCGCAGTGGCCGCAATCGCCCGGTGTCATTGCCCGGCCGCGGGACACTCCGGCGGTCCCTTCCGAAGTGGACTGGGAAGCGTTCCTGGGAACGGCTCCGACGCGGCCGTATCACCCGGCCTATCACCCGTTCAAGTGGCGTGGCTGGCTCGATTTCGGAACCGGTGCGCTGGGTGACATGGGATGTCACACGGCGAACATGGCCTTCATGGCGCTGGAGTTGGATCATCCGACGTCCATCCGGGCCGAGAGCGAGGCTCCGAACCGCGAGACGCACACGGCCTGGGCGACGGTTCACTATGACTTTCCGGCCCGGGGCAAGCGGGCGCCGCTGACGTTCCACTGGTACGAAGGCAAGTTGCCCGACGGCAAAAAGAACCTCCCGCCGATGGATCTGTTCCACGGCGAGACTCCGGCCAGCAGCGGGTCGCTGATCGTGGGCGACAAGGGTGTGCTGTATTCGCCGAGCGACTACGGCGCTGAATGGAAGCTGCTCCCGGAAAACCGGTTCATCGGATTCGAAGGACCGACCCCTTACCTGGCGCGGAACGGTCGCGGGGACCAGGGCATGAAGGATGAATGGGCCGCGGGCATCCGGGGTGGTCCCAAGCCGTTCTCGAACTTCGATTACGCGTCGCTCCTCACCGAGACGATCCTGCTGGGCAACGTGGCCATCCACGCCCGCGTGCCGCTGGTCTGGGACGGGCCGAAGTTCAAGTTCACCACCGGCGCGAAGGAGGGACGTCCGCTGCTGCGTCGCGAGTATCGCAAGGGTTGGTCGGCCTGAATCGATGGAGATCCGGGAATTTGCCGAGCAGGTGCTGTACGGACGGACGCTGGCCGAGAAGCTGGCGGAACCGGGCGAGGTGACGGACCTGCGTCCGGGGCTGGCGATGGCCGCCCCGGAGATGCCGGGGCGGCCCGCCGAGTTGCTCTTCAAGCGGGTGATCGGAGGGGCGAAGGAACCGGCCGGATTGTTTCCCGGCACACGGCATCTGGACCGGGGCGACGAGCGGGGCCGGGTGCTTCACTTCTTCGCCAATCACGAGTTGCTGGCGGTAGAGTTGATGGCGCTGGCGCTCCTCCGGTTTCCCGAGGCTCCGGCGGCCTTTCGTCGCGGGCTTCTCAAGACGCTTCGTGACGAACAGGAACACACGCGTTGGTACATGGACCGGATGCGCGCCTGCGGGGTGCAGTTCGGCGAACTCCCGGTGAGCGGACATCTCTGGCGGTTGCTGGCCGGGATGGAGACGCCCCTGGATTATGTTTCCGGCCTGCCGCTGACGTTCGAGCAGGCCAACCTGGATTTCTCGCGCGAGTACGGCCGGGCCTTTGCCGCCGCCGGAGACGCGGAGACGGCGACGCTGCTGGAGCGGATCCACCGGGACGAGATCGGGCACGTGGCCTACGGGTTGAAATGGTTCCGGCGCTGGAAGGATCCCGCGCTCGACGACTGGCAGGCTTACGAGCGTCAGTTGCAGTTCCCGCTCTCGCCCAGCCGGGCGAAGGGCGGCGTGGTGCAGGTCGAAGGCCGGATCGCCGCCGGGCTCGACGATCGGTTCATTGCCGAACTGACGGTGTACGGAAGATCGCGGGGACGTGCGCCGACGGTGCACTGCTTCAATCCGCTGGCGGAAGCGGGCATCGCCTTCGGCCCGGGATACCAGCCTTCGGAAATCCAGCAGACGCTCGTCGAAGACCTGTCGATCCTGCCGCTGTATCGGGCGGTCCGGGACGACGTGGTGCTGGTGCCGCACAAGCCGTCGACTCCGTTCCTCACCGGGTTGGTGCAGGCCGGATTCGCCGTGCCCGAATTCGAGGAACTGGTGGGCGGAAAGATCGACCCGCGGGGAGTGCTGACCGAGCGGGCCCTTGGTGGATTGAATCCCTGGGCCTGGTCGCCGGACTCGATCGCGTTGATGGGGCCGCTGGTGGAGAAGGTGGCGGTGTCGCGGCGACCGGAACTGCGGCCCTTCGATGCGGCGCGGGCGGCCTTGTATGGGAAGCCGTGGTCGGCGGATTTCCTCCGACGCTGGCTGGGGACGGTGGAACCGGAGGGGTGGTTGTGTGACGCGTCGGTGGTCGGGACGACGGTGACGACTCCCGCGGAGGCGTGGGCGGCCATTGGGGCGATTCGTGCGCGGGGTCAGCATCGGGTGGGCGTGAAGGCGGAACTCGGTCTGGCGGGAAACAATGTGGTCCGGTTGTGGGAACCCGAAGTGTTGCCGGCGCAGCGACGCTGGATTGAAGGTCAGTTGGCTGCGGGAAGGCGTCTGGTAGTGGAACCGTGGCTGGAGCGGTTGGGGGACTTTTCGGTGCAGTTCGAGATGGGACGCGAGGGGTTGCGCGTGGTGGGTTATACCGGGTTGCAGAATGATCTGCGCGGGCAGTTCCAGTCGAACTGGGCCGAGGCGCGATTCGAACGTCGGCCGCCGTCCGCGGTGTTGCGAGCCCTGGGTTCAGGCGCGGTGGAGAAGGTGCCGCGGGACCTCGGGGGACGGTTGCACGGACTCTACCTGGAGCTGGCCACGATGCTGGAACCGGAACTGCGCGCCATCGGGCATGAAGGCCCGTTGGGGATCGACGCTTTTGTCCATCGGGACGCGGCTGGGATCGCCCGGTTGAAGCCGGTCGTGGAGATCAACCCGCGGCACACCATGGGCCGTATCCTGCTGGAGTTGATGCGGGCGATTGCACCGGGTCGGACCGGACGGTTCCGGTTGCGTTCGTTAAAGGAAGTGCGGGGAGAAGGGCACGCAGACTTTCCCGCTTATGCGCGGCACGTGTCGTTGGTCACCCCGTGGAAACGGGAGGGGGAACCGGTGCCGCGCCTGGTCTCAGGCACGGTGTGCCTGAGCGATCCGGCGACAGCGAAGGGTTGGTTGGCGGTGCTGGAGGTGGGGGATGGTCCGGGTTGAGATCACCTGAGGTGCCGTTGCCAAGTCGGCCTGCGACAAGGCCAGGCCCGCCGCCGGTGTGTGGCGATCGCCGGGTGGAAACGGGGGGATGAAATTCATGTGCTTCGTTGGGCGGTTGCCGGGTAATGCCACTCCATGAATTCAGAACAAGCGATGGCTTCCTCCCAACCCGGGCCGGTCGTGAGTGAGTTTCAGGTGCCGCGTGTCGCGATCCTCGCCTTCTACTTCGGGGTTTTCGGCGTGCACCGCTTCTACACCCGACGTCCGATTCTTGGCCTGCTCCAACTCCTGACCTTCGGCGGTCTGGGAATCTGGGCCTTGATCGACCTGGTCCTGATCCTCTGTGGGTGGTGCCGGGATGACCAGGGGCGACCGATCACCCAGTGGGGTTACCCGGCGTCCGCCAGCGACAAGCGGTTGCTGCCGGCGTTTCTCCTCTGTGGGTTCTTCGGCGTGTTCGGCATCCACCGCTTCTACGTGGGCAAGATCGGTACCGGCCTCCTGCAGTTGTTCACGCTGGGTGGCCTCGGACTGTGGGCGTTGATCGATCAGTTCATCCTCGCCTGGGGTGCCTTCACGGATGACAAGGGCAACCGGGTCTCGCGGTGGACTTGAACAGGCCGGTCCTCACGCAGTCGTGGCGCAGCGCCCGCTGAGGGCAGCGGGCCTACAGCCGACGCAACCCATTGAAGATGCACACCGTCTCACGAGGCACACGGACGAATCCTTGATTCGAAGCGATCCTTGATTGAAGCTCATTCAAGGAACATGACAACGACCTTGACCGGGAAGAACCAGATCACCGTCCCTGCCGAGATTACCCAGAAGCTGGGGTTGCAGGCGGGAGCCCTGTTTGACTGGGCGTTGAGTGATGAGCCCAATCGGATCGTCATCACGATCAAGCCGACACGTCGGCAACTCCTCGAACGGGTCCGGACGATCGGGAGGGCTTCCCGGAGGCCTGGGAAGGATCCGATCGCCGACCTGATCCGCGAGCGGGAGGAGGATGATCGGTTGGAACGAAAGGCGTCGAAGTGATTGGCCCCCATCTGCTGGACACATCGGCATTGCTGGCGCACTGCCTGGAGGAGCCTGGCTTCGACGTGGTGGAAGCCCTGCTGGAGTCGCATCCCGATGCCGTGTTCGTCAGTGCCATCACCTGGCTGGAGTTTCAGTTGCGTCTGGTTGAACTGATTCCTGTCGCCGGCCAACGGGCCGAGGTGCTCGCCATCTACGAAGAGCTTCTGACCCGGACCCTTCCGGTCACGCGCGAGGTTGCCAGCCTGGCTTTCGATCTCCGCCAGCGGGTGCCGATCCGCATTCCCAACGGTGACGCCCTGATCGCGGCCACGGCGAAGAGCGTCAACGCCGTGCTGGTCCATCGGGATCCCCATCTCGGCGCGATCCCGACCCGACTTGTGAAGCAGCTCGTGCTGCCTGCGAGGTCAGCGACCCAGTGAGCCTGGGCTGGGGTGCATCTCAGGATTTTCGGTGCTGTAGGCCGCCTGTCCTCAGGCGGCGATGGAAGGCAGCGCCCGCTGAGGGCAGCGGGCCTACAACGGCTGCTACGGCCTCTCGAGATAAGCGAGCAGGTCGAGGATTTCGTCGGCGGCGAAGGTGTTGAGAAGACCTTCGGGCATGGGTGAGACCGGGGACGCTTCACGGGTGGTGATGTCCGCCTTGGGGATGTCCCGTGAACGACCGGCAATGGGATCGGTCACGATGGCGACGAGCGTGGCGGATTCGCCGGTGACCCGGCCGGCGACGGTGTCCCCGTTCTTCAGGGTGAGCACGGTGGCCTGGTATTGTTCGCTGAGGATGGCGGAGGGTTCGAGCAGGCTCCGGAGCAGGTCGAGACGACGGTACTTCGCGCCGGCCCCGGTGAGGTCGGGTCCGATCGCGCCGCCCTCGCCGGCGAGTCGATGGCAGGTGGCGCACTGGGCCTGTTCATAGACGGCGCGACCGCGGGAAGAGACGCCGGTCGTGGTGTCCAGCTTCGCCGCAAAATCCTCGGTCTTCCACTCCCGGACGAACGCCCTCGCCGGTCTGGCCGCGGCGACGATGGGTTGGGCCGGGGTGTTGGTGACGGCGCTGCCGGTGATCCAAGCGGCGAGTTCGCCCTTTTCAGAATCCGCGAGGGCTGCGACCGCCTGTTGGCGGGACGTCTTGAGGAAGCCGTCGAAGCTCGCGCCGTTGGAAGGTTCCATTCCCACGTCGCGGAACCATCCGGTGAGATCCGGCGGATAGACCGCCTTCGGGCGGCGATGGAACCAGGCGAAGTACCGCTGACGCAGCGGGGTCGTCCAGCCCTCGCGGGCGAGGCGGAGGATCGTCTGGTAATGCAGGGCTTCCTGCTGGGTGGCCGCGCTGTCGCGCAGGTCGAGCGATTTGGAGACCACGTCCGGAGCGCCGAAGGCGACCAGCAGTTGGGAGAGTTCGCGGTTGATCGGCCACGAGCGGCCGGGGAACTGCCGGCTGAGCTTGTCGATGGCAAGATTCTGGAGGGAGGCGTCGGGGAGGCCATGCCGGGCCACGCTGACTTCAATGACCCGGAGCTTGAGCAGGAAGAGTTCGTCGCTCAGCGAATCCAGCGGCCAACGGGCCAGGGCCTTGAGCAGCGCGGACTGGTCGTTGTTGCCACCGTACCGGGCCAGGGCGAGCAGGGCCGTGAGGCCGGCCGGCGCGTTGGTCTCGGCAAGCGCCCGATCCTTCCAGGCGACCAACGGCTGACGTTCGAGGGCGACGCGGGCGGCGAAGCGCAGCGTGTGATCGTTGGATCCGAGCGATCCCCAGGCCTGCTCCACTGCATCGGGCGAGGCAATGCGGGCAAGTTCACCCAGAGCGATCCGGGTCCGACGCGCTGGGGAGGGCATCGGGTCCGGAGTCGACAGGCCCACACTGGAATCCTTGCCGGTATAGGCGACCCGGTAGAGTCCCGACTGCGTGCCGCGTCCGCCGGTGATGAAGTACATCGCGCCATCGGGACCGACGGCGAGGTCGGTGACGTTCAGGGGCCGTCCCTGGAGGAAGGTTTCCATGGAGGCGGTATAAGTCGCGCCGCGGGCTTCGGGATGCACGGCGAGGATCCGGCCGTAACTCCAATCCATCAGGTAGAGCGCACGGCGGTACTTCGTCGGAAACTTTGCTCCCATGGCGGACGCGACTCCGGTCGGCGAGCCGATGCCAATGTCGATCACCGGCGGCATTGAATCGGCATAATAGGACGGCCATTTGGCGGAGCCTTCGCGATAGCCGTGATCGGAACCGGCGAAGCAATGCAGGAGACGTGTCGGGCGATACCACGGCTGGCCCCAGTCCCATTCCATGTCGCTGTCGAAGGTGAACAGTTCACCGTCCTCGTTGAAGGCGAGGTCGTAGGCATTGCGTTGCCCGGCGGCGAACAGTTCGGTGGCGGTGCCATCGGGCTTCATCCGGACGATATAACCCCCCGGAGGTTTGCGACCGTTGCCGAAGCTGTTCCCGTCCTCCATCCGGGGGAGCACGACGTCGTCGGCATAGCCCCGGACCGGAGAGGACGGCAGGACGTCGGGGGGAACCTCCACGAAGTTGCCATTCAGCACGTAGAGGTGGGAACCATCGGAGACGATCCCGTGCGGACCGTGTTCCCCGCCGTCGCCCTTCCAGGTGCGGAGCGGCTCGCAGGTGTCGAAGGCGTCGTCGTTGTTCGTGTCGCGGAGTCGGTAGAGGGCGAGGCCGTTGGTGCCGCGTCCGTTCAGGTAAAGGCTGTCGAAGGCCCACAACATTCCCATGGCGGCGCGGGCAGGGGTGACCACCGGTTGAAGGGATTCCACTTTTCCGTCCTTCAGGGTCGCGCGCTGGAGCGGTTCGCCGCCCTGGGGCGAGATCCACAGTCGGCCTTTTGGGTCGAAGGCCAGACTGATCCACGAGCCCTCGCCGGGTTCGGCACTGCGCAGGAGTTCCACCTGGAATCCGGGCAAGGTCTTGATCGTCTCCGCCGGCGTGGCGGTGCGGGCCTTGAACACTTCTCCCCAGGGTGCCGTGCCGTGGACACCGAGATCGCGCACCCGGACCCAGGTGACGGCGTCGGACGAAGTCTCCCAGGCGGCATCGGAGATCAGCGTCTGGATGGCACCGTCGCCCAGAGTGATCTCCAATCGGGCGAGGATACCGGCGGTGGTTCCCTCATTGCGCGCGACCAGGCTGAGGGTGTTCTGCCCGGCTTGCAGGAACTTGGTGAGGTTGACTTCGGCCGGGGATTTCCAGGACTCGTTTCGCCCGGCGGCCTGGTCGTTGACGCTGACGATGGCCTGGTCGTCGCAGGCGAGCGTCAGGACGGCCTTGCGCGGACGCGACGGGAGCTCGATGACCCGACGGAAGAAGCGGAGTTCGTTGTCGGCGACAGTCTCGCCCCACACCCAGTGCGGCTGCGGAGGGGCAGCAGACACTGCCGGGGTGAGCAGGAA
>CAMCFL010000111.1 GCA_945873715.1 Akkermansia muciniphila | reverse complement strand
CGGCCCACCACCTCCGCGAGGAAATCATGGCCGTCGTGCCGATCGCCCCGGAGGGCCACGAAAAGATCGCCCGGACCCGCCGTCCGTGAATCCGTCGAGATCCGTTGGAACCAGACTTCCTGCGACTCGGTGAGGAGTTGTCCCCCGGTCGCAGCCGCCGCCCACTTCATGTCGCGAGGTTCCATAAGGTATGATTCAGAGATCTGCCCCCACATGCCCCATCCGCCCCAACACGGAGCGGACATGCACCCGGTCATCCCACGGCAGACGGACCTCATCCAACCGTTGGGTGGGCGAAAGGGTCTTGCCCGCCACCACCACCACATCGCCCGTCCGCGCCGCGGCGCAGGCCCGCCGGATCGCCCCATGACGGTCGGGTTCCAACACGGCCACCGCCCCGCCTCCCACGACCACCCGGGAAAAACCCGGCGCCATCGCGGCGAACTCGCCCGCTCCGGCGTCATCCGAGGTGATCACCACGGCGTCCGCACCGGCACCGGCCATGCGGGCCAGTTCCTCGCGGGCTGCCTGCCCCTGCTCCGGGCTTGGGCCGGTCACGACGATCAGTCGGCCCCGCGTCAGTTCGCGCACGCTTGCAAGCGTCCGGGCCATCTCGCCGCCATCGCGGGCGGCATCGACGAACACGCCGAAGGTCTGGCCGCACCAGATCGGTTCCATCCACCCGTTGACCACCTGCAGACCCGGGACCAGGGCCAGCAACCGGGCCAGCGGAACACCGGCGTCGGCCGCCAGATCCAGGGCCCGCCCCAGCGCCGCCAGTTGCAGACGACCGGCCAGCGGCGTGGCCAGCCGATGCTCCCGGCCGTCGCGATGCCAGGTGCAAAAACTGCCCTGGGGCGACAGTCGCGTGGGCACCAGGAAATCCGGCAGGACATCCAGGGCTTCCACCCGCCGACGGAACTCGATGCCGTCGGTCAACTCGTCGGCCAGTGCATCCATTCCCAACTCGACGACGCAGGTGGTGCCACCGGCCTGGGCATGCCGGGCCAACTCGGTCTGAACCCGCCCGGCATCGACGGCGGCCATCTCCCAGGGGAGCACGCGATCCCCGGCCGCCATCTCCGAACCGGAGAATCGCGCGCATCGCCCGCCCGCCGCCACCAGCAGGGAGGCGAGCACGCCCGCCAACCGGGCGCGGGGACCCGCAGCACCGGTCACGCCAAAGACCGCCATCCGCTGCGAGGGATGATCGTGCAGCGCGGAGGCGATCCGCCCCAGGGCAAAACGGGCGTCCGGCACCTCGATGCAGGCGGCACCCCGCGGCGCCGGGGTGGCCTGGTCCCGCACCACGGCGTCACATCCACGGTCGTGGGCGGCACAGGCCTGAAAGGGATTCTCGCGCTGCCGCTCCGGCAGGGAGACAAACACCATTCCCGGGGCCGCGCAGCGCGGGTCCGGAGTCACCCCACGGATCTGACGGCGTCCCGCATTGCGGAAGCGCACCGGATCGAAGTGAGCACCGGGCAGATGGCTGAGGAGATGGTCCAGCAGCATGTCAGTGGACCCGGGGAGCGGGTTGGTTGATGGTCTGGGCGAGATTCGAGGGCGAATTCAGCCGTAGCGAGGGTTGGACGGCGAGGTAGCTCGCCGACTGCTGGGCGATCGCCCGGAAGACGGGACCACAGGCCTTGCCACCAAAGTGGGAACCGGCACCGCGCTTGGACGGTTCATCGGCCAACACCAGGATGCAGAGCTCCGGTTTGTCCGCCGGCAGGAAGCCCACAAAGGTGGCGGTGTACTTCTCGTTGCTCTGGCGGTGCGTCACCGGATCCACCTTGTGCGCAGTCCCGGTCTTCCCCGCCACGTCGTACTCTTCGAGCGCGGTGATCTTCCCGGTGCCATCGGTCACCACCGAGCGCATCGCACGGCGCAATTGTGCCGCCGTCTCGGGCCGGATCGCCGGCTCGGAAGAGGCCCGGACCGGACGGTACTGGGTGACGACCCGGCCATCGGAAGTCTCCACCGAACGCACCAGCAGGGGCTTCATGAGGACGCCGTCGTTGGCGATCGCCGCCGCCGCCATGGCCGTCTGCAATGGGGTTGCGTAGAGGCCGTAGCCGTAGGACATGCGCCCCTGGCGCTCGACGTTCATCCGGTGGGGATCCGGGATCCCCCCCGGATGTTCCCCGCCCCAGTTGTTCCGGCTGGAGTACATGATGCCGGAGCGCTGGAGGAACCCGAGCCGCTTCATGTAGGCGATCATCTGGGTCGCGGACATCCGCAGGCCGAGCTTGGCCGCCGCCACGTTGGAGGACTTGGCAAAGGCTTCCTCGAACTTCACGACCCCGAGGCCGTGGCCTTCCATGTCCCGCACCGGACGGCCGGAAGCCGGCTGCCAGCGGCCATGCCCGCAATCCACCTCGTCATCGATGGTGGCCAGCCCCAGGTCCAGGCCGGCGGCATAGGTCAGCATCTTGAAGGTGGACCCCGGCTCACTCGGCACCGTGATGGCCCGGTTCATCCGATGATCCACCGGGGCAAAGCGGACCTGGTTGGGGTCATAGGTCGGTCGGTTCGCCAGGGCCAGGATCTCGCCGGTCCGAGGGCGCACCACCACACAGGTGATTGCCTTGGGGTCAATCGCCAGGACCGCGTCGTCGAGCGCCTGCTCCACGATGCTCTGAAGATGACTGTCGATGGTCAGTCGGACGTTCAGGCCGTCGCGGGCTTCCAGGTCCCGACCCCGGAGCGGCACCAACTCGCGGCCCTTGGCCTTGTGGGTCTCCAGCAGGCCGGGCACGCCCTGGAGCTCGGTGTCAAAACGGTTCTCGATGCCCATGGCCCCGAGCAGGCGGATCGGGACTCCCCGGGGAGCCCGGACTGAATCGTTGGTCGTGTAACCGAGGATGTGGGCGGCGGCGATTCCGAGGGGATAGACCCGTTGTTCCACCGGCACCGCAATCAACCCGTTGATCCGCACTTCGCGCTGCTGGTTCCACAGGGCCTCGCGTTCCCGGCGCATCCGCGAAAGCTCCTGGCTGCGCTGCTTCAACCCGCCGCCCTGCCCCTTCAACATCAATCCCACCCGGTCCATGGCCGCCGGGGTCTTCCTCCGGCCCTCGATCACCGCCTGACGCAGCGCGGCGTACCGGGGGAAGATCAGATTGGTGATGGAGTCGCGATAGCGCGCCACCACCGCGGGCTCGACATTCGAAACCACCAGCACCGAACGGTTGGTGTAGAGCCGGACGACGGGATTGGTGTAGCGGAACGTTCCGACGTCGGTGGCCACCCAGTTGGTGCGGAGCTGCGGACGCAGCGTCAGGAACGGGAGCAATTCCGCCTCGGTCTTTCCGAGGATCGGGGCGGCATAGGCGGCCACGGCTGCCGCATTGGTCCCGATCACCACGGGATCCGCGTAGATCTCGTAGAAGAGTCGCGACTGCGAAAGCACGTTGCCCCGCGCATCCAGCACATCACCCCGGCGGGCCGGTCGGATGATGCGTTGGCCGGTGTCGTCCTGCGTGTCGGGAAACAACGGCTGGACGCATTGCACGAACACCAATCGGACCCCCAGCACGGTCAGGGCACACCCGAATCCCCAGGCGAGAAGCCAGATCCGGCGTTGTGCGTCAGCGCGATCCATGGGGGTGAGTGGTGACGTGGTTGGGTCCGCTTCAGCGGCCGGCATGCAGGCTGGCCACCGGTACGACCGGCCCTGCCCCCGGCACGGAAGGCATCGGGAACGCCGGGCTGGCTGGCCTCGGCGCAGGCAAAGGCGTCGGCACCGCCACATACAACCGCTGCGCCGCCGTCGCATTGGTCAACGCCAGCTCGAAGCGATCCACCCGCGCCAGCAGTTGGGGACGCGACGACAACATCGAGAGCGTCGAACGTTGACCCTCCAACGTCCGCGTCAGGCGCTCGCGGCGCTGCTCCAGATCGGTGATCTGCCGGCCCATCGACATCTGTTCGGCGTTCTGCCGCACATAGCCGATGCCCAGGCCCGCGATCAGGGCGCAGACCAACAGCGCCCTGACCAGCACGCCCATCCGTACCGATTCCGTATCCCGTCTCCGGTTCGTGGCCATAGTTCAGTCCTCCCGTTTTTCCGCCACCCGCAGCTGCGCACTGCGCGCACGCGGGTTGACCTCCAACTCCGCCGTTCCCGGCAGGATCGGACGCCGGGTGATCAGTCGCGCCCGGGGACGCCGTTCCACCCGCAGCTCCGGCACATCCGGTTGCCCAGGCGGCACGTCATAGTCCCGCGCCTCTTCCCGCAGAAAATCCTTCACCATCCGGTCTTCACCCGAATGAAACGTGATCACCGCCAACCGCCCGCCGCCGGCCAGGACTCCCCAGGCCGCCCTCAACCCCGCCTCCAGAACCGCACGCTCCCGATTCACCAGCATCCTCAGCACCTGGAACACCCGCGTTGCCGGGTGGGTCCGACGTCCCCGGCGCGGACAGACCCGCTCGACGCAATCCGCCAACTGCACCGTGGTCCCGAATGGCCGGGCGCGCCGCTCCTCCACAATGGCCCGGGCGATCCGACGCGAGTCCGGCTCATCGCCCAACCGGTAAAAGGCATCGGCCAACTCGTCAGGTGCCCAGCCGTTGATGATGTCGGCGGCGGTGATGCCACCCCGGGTATCCATCCGCATGTCCAACGGGCCCTCGGTCTGGAAGCTGAAGCCACGGGCAGGGGTATCCAACTGGTGCGACGACGTGCCGAGATCCAGAAGGACCCCATCCACACTCCCCGCTTTCAACCAGCCTGACAGTCCCTCGAAATTCATACGCCTTACCTCGAACCGACCCGAGAACCGCCCCAGACGCGTTCGCGTCGCCTCAACCGCGTCGCCATCTTGGTCGCACGCCCACAGGAATCCCCCAGGCACCGTCGCCTCCAGGATCGCCTCGCAATGTCCACCGCCGCCGCAGGTTCCGTCGACCCATTGGCCGCCCGGACGAACCCGCATCGCCTCCAGTGCCTCCCTCAACAAGACCGGTATGTGGATGAAGTCGCTCACGTTGCATGGAGAGGTTCTCCGGATTCGGATCACCGGGGTGCCCATCTCCCCGGATCCATGGGTTCAAACTTCCACCTTGAGATCGTCGACCCGACGGTCACGCAGACGTTTCCACGCCCGGTCGGACTCGCGCTCGACCGCGGGTCTCAGGGTCGAAGGGGAACTGGATTCATGGAGCAGCTTCGAACCGGAGCGCCGCTTCACCAGGGAGACATCGTCCTCGTGGAGGGGGTTCCGGACCGGCTTCACCGCGCCCAGGATCATTTCCAGTTGCTGCGCCGAACGGGTGATCCGCATCGGTTCTTCCCGGTGAAACCAGGTCCATGGCTTCCACCAGGACGAAACCGCACCCGTCGTCAGGATCGTTGCACGTCGCCTGTTCATGATCTCTTGGGGTCAGGGGTTGTTCGGGTTGCGCTGGTCGGCAGTCAGGATCGGCCGTTCCTGCACTCGGGCTTCCTCGTAGTCGGCGGGATTCCAGATCTCGAACCGATCGATGCAGCCGACCAGCAGTGCTTCCTTCTCCAACTTCGCCGGAGTCCTCAGCTCACCCGGCAACATGAAGCGACCGGCCCCATCCAGATCAATCCCCATGATCCGCTCGGCATAGTCGTGCCGCCAGGCCTGCGCCTTGACGGAAGTGAAGGAATCCTGATGGATGCGGGCGCTGAACTCGTTGAAAAGGTCGTAGGGCAGCACCAGGATGTAATCCTTTCGGGTCGTCTCATGCTGCATCACCACGGCGATCAGCTCGGTCTCGGTGGCCCGCATCTTCCACTTGCTGGGAAACTGGATGCGACCCTGACCGTCAACGCCGTGCTTGTACTTCCAGGTGAACAGTGGCCGGCTTACTCCGGCCCTGGGAAAATTCCCGGGCTCGTTCGCCTGCTGTTCTTTGACATCGCCAGAAGCCACGTCGCTGCGCTCCCCAGCAGAGTGTTGGTTGCGCTCCAGTCCCGGTCTTCGTCCTGCACTTGCCGCCGGGCTCTACAGTCGGAGGGCTGGTCATCCAATCAGCCTGGCACCCACTCGGCGCCACGATCTGCTCCGTTCCGTTCTCCGACCCCTTGCCGCTGGGCGCCGGAAGCCACTGACTCATTCGGGAAACCGCGCTATCCACTAACTCCTGCTGGACGACTACTTTTTAGTACTAGACGACACTTTCGGTCAAGAGTTTCCAACTTCACGTCCCTTCCTTGTTGTGCACATGTTATTCACAATGCCAACAATGATTCTTTAACGTTCTCAATTGGAATCACTTGAAGAACCCACCCAGTCCATTCACCCGTCTTGTACCCCTCCCCCTCCCCCTCCCCCACTTTCACCCTCTTTCATCCCCTTCAACCCACCTCTTCCGACCCCACTCTGGCCCCCGGACAGGTCCTGTGCTTTCCTCCCGTCACCGTGCTGGTCTCCGATTTCGACTTTCACCTTCCCGCCGAGCTGATCGCCCAACACCCGGCTCCACAACGGGATGCCTCCCGGCTGTTCATCATCGACCGCCAGACGGACCACCGGCATCACGCCCCCTTCACCCACCTGCGGCAGTGGCTGCGCCCGGGCGATCTTCTCGTTTTCAACGATACCAAGGTCATCCCCGCCCGCCTCCGAGGTCAGAAAGTGGGCAGTAGTGGCGCCGTCGAGATCCTGCTGCTCGACGAGGCCGAACCCCAGGCCTGGTGGACCCTCCTTCGCCCCGGGAAACGCGTCCGCCCCGGATCCGCCCTGCAATTCGGTCCCTCCTCCTCCCCCCTTCCCGCCACCGTCCTCGCCAAGAACGAGGAGGGACATTGTCTGCTCCGGTTCGACGGCGATGTCCTGCGTTTCGCCGAGGAACATGGGGAAATCCCTCTACCGCCGTACATCCAGCGGACCCCGGGCCCCACCTCCGAAGCGGATCGCGAACGTTATCAGACGGTTTATGCCCGGGCCGCCGGCTCGGTCGCAGCTCCCACGGCCGGACTCCATTTCACCGAACCGCTGCTGAAGTCCCTGGCCGCCGATGGCATCGGAATCGCCCATCTCACCCTGCACGTCGGAGCCGGCACGTTTCTCCCGGTGAAGGTGGACCGCCTGTCCGACCATCGGATGCACGAGGAACGATTCGCGCTGCCCGCCGCCACCGCCGCAGCCATCAACCAGACCAAGGCCGCTGGCCGTCGGGTCATCGCCGTCGGGACCACCACCGCCCGGGTCCTGGAATCGGTCGCCCGCGGACGACAGGCAGAATACTGGGGGGACGCTGAAAAGACCCTGGCCCCGGCTGGATTCGAGCCGCTGCCGGCAGTCGAAAATGGGCGCACCCGGATCTTCCTCCATCCCCCCTGCCGGTTTCAGGTGCTGGACGGGTTGATCACCAATTTCCACCTGCCGCAAAGCACCCTGCTGATGCTGGTGAGCGCCTTCGCCGCTCCGGGCGAACCCGAACAGGGCCGCCACCGGATGCTCGCGGCCTATCGCGAGGCGGTCGCTGCCCGGTACCGATTCTTCAGTTACGGCGATGCCATGTTGATCCTATGAGCGCAATCCCGCCCCCGGCCCCGGACCGTCCGATCGTCCGGGTGAACATGGCCATGACCGCCGACGGGAAGATCGCCACTTCCACCCGCTCGGTACACACCTTCGGAAGTCCCCGGGACGGACGTCACCTCTACCAACTCCGCGCCGGAGCGGACGCGATCCTGTGCGGTGCCAGGACGGTCGAAGAAACCGGAGCCAGCCTCGGCAATGGAGGAGATGCCTTCACCCGAAAGCGTGTCCGGGACGGTCGGGCCTCGCATCTGCTGCGGGTGATCGTCAGCGGCTCGGCATCCTTCTCGCCCCGGGCGGCGTTGTGGAATCACCGATTCTCGCCCATCCACCTCTGGGTTGCCCCCACCGCACCGACGAATCGCGTCGCCCGCCTCCGCACCCTCGCCGACGACGTCTGGACCTCCCCGGTCGCACCGCTGGATCTCCGGGCGGGACTCGAACACCTCGCCGCGGCGCATGGGATCCGGACCGTGATCGTCGAAGGGGGCGGCGGATTGAACGACGCCCTGTTCAGGGCCGACCTGATCGACGAGGTCCATCTCACCCTCTGCCCGTGGATCTTTGGCGGGCGCACCGCCCCCACGATCAGCGATGGCATCGGGGTCCAACACCTCGCCGACGCCCGTTCCTTCCACCTCGTCCGTACCCGGCGAATCGACGAAGAGATCTTCCTTCTCTACCGACGGACACCGGGAGAACTCCCAGCGCTCACCCCCCCTTCTCCACCCGGCCCCCGGAGGCGTCCCGCAGCGTAGCCGGCGGTCGTCCGACCGCCGGTTACGCTCAGTCTCGCCTCGTCCGCGGTCTCCGCCCGCCCGCCCGGATGCCGAGCC
>CAMCFL010000110.1 GCA_945873715.1 Akkermansia muciniphila | reverse complement strand
CACCTTGTAGACGTTGCGGTTGGCGATGGTGGAGTCCGGCCGTGCAAAATAGACGTACTCGAAGATGCAGAACGCCCGCCGTTGTTGCTCGGGAAAGGCCTGCATGCTGCGAACGCCGTTGGCGTCGATGATGACGATCTCTCCCGGCTCCACATCGCGGACGAACTCCGCCTGGATCAGGTCGAAGGCGCAGGTCTCGCTTGCCATCACCCATGCCCCGTTGGGAAGGCGACCCAGGCTCAACGGTCGGAACCCATGCGGATCGCGGACGCCGATCAACTCGCGCTCGGTCAGGATCACCAGGGAATAGGCCCCCTCGATCCGGCGCACCGTGTCCACCAGGGCACTTTCGTGGCTGCCCCGGGCCGGTTGCGCCAGGAGATGGAGGATGATCTCGCTGTCCACGGTCGTCTGGAAGATCGAACCCTTTGCTTCCAGTTCCTCCCGCAATTGCGCCGCATTGGTCAGGTTGCCGTTGTGCCCGATCGCAATCCGCCCCTTGGCGCAGTCCACCATCAACGGCTGGGCGTTGGTGATGTTGGAAGAACCGGTCGTCGAGTAGCGGGTGTGCCCGATCGCCACCGATCCGATCAACCGGTGCAGCGTGTCCCCCTGGAAGATCTGGGGAACGAGGCCCATGCCACGATGCACCAGGAAGCTCCTGCCGTCCGTGGTCGCGATGCCGGCGCTCTCCTGCCCGCGATGCTGCAGGGCATAGAGTCCGTAGTAAGTGAGCTCGGCCGCGTTCGGGTGACCGAAGACGCCGAAGACACCACAATAATGCCGTGGATGGGAGTTCTCTTGCACGAAGGACGGGGATTCAGGCCCCCACCCGCAGAAAACGGAAGCGGAATCTCGGGGAATGCGGTCAGGGCCTGGCTCGGGCGCCTCTTGACACCACCCCTCGATGCCATCTTCCGGAGGGACGAGCTCTGCAAGTGCGAAACTCCGCAGGCTGGTATGGGCGGACTCATAGAACTCGTCCCAGACGGTGGCTTCGGGAACAGAGTCACGATGCGCCCGTTGCCCCTCCCGTGGGAACTGGGTTCTGGGATCTGGAAACTGCCCTCTCTCTCGGGGCCCGTCATCCGCCTTGGCCCGCCGCGGCTTCCCGGTAGAGTGGTCGCGTGCTGCCTGATGTCCGACATGAATCCCGCAAGACGCTGCTCGCCCTGTTTGAGAACTGGGGTGAACCGTTGTACCGGGTGGATCAACTGCTCCAATGGCTGTGGCCGCGCCGCGCCGCCTCCTGGGAGGAGATGACCAACCTGCCCAAGACCCTGCGGGCGCGCCTCGCCGAAACCTACTCGATCGGCTCCCTCGAACTGGCCCGCAAACAGGGCTCCATCGACACCACCCAGAAATTCCTCTGGCGCCTCCACGACGGGGCCTTCGTCGAAAGCGTGCTGATCCCGGCAAATCCAGCGCTCTACGGCGATCGCGCCGATCGCCACACGCTCTGCGTCTCGACCCAGGTCGGCTGCGCCTACGGTTGCCGCTTCTGCGCCTCGGGTCTCGACGGCTGGAAACGCAACCTCGCCCCCTGGGAAATCGCCGGGCAGATCCTTGGCATCGAGCGTTGGAATCTCTCCCAACCCACGGTCGTCCCCACCCCGCAGACCGCCGGGGAGTCCATCACCGGGGAGGTGCCTGCCGAAGCCACGCCCGCGCCCGCGGCCTCGATCCCGCCCATGCCCGGGCAGCCTGCCAAGCCCAGCCCCTCGCAGCGTCTGATCAACAATCTGGTGATCATGGGAATGGGCGAACCCCTCGCCAATTACGACAATCTCCTCGCCGCCCTCCGTTCCCTCAACGCCCCGTGGGGGGCCCACATCGGCGCCCGCAAGATCACCATCTCCACTTCCGGCGTCGTCCCCCGCATCCGTCAACTCGCCATGGAACCCGAGCAGTTCCAGTTGGCGATCTCGCTTCACGGTGCCACCGATGTGGTTCGCAACCGGATCATGCCCATCAATCGGAAGTACCCGCTCGCTGAGCTGACCGCTGCCTGTGACGAGTACGTGAAGCGCAAGGAACGGATGATCACCCTCGAATACATCCTGATCGACGGGGTCAACGATGCCCGCGACCAGGTCCTGCCCCTGTCCCAACTGGCACGCCGGTTGAACGCCAAGGTGAACCTCATTCCTTACAACAAGGTCGAGGGCCTGGAATGGAAGCGCCCCACCGAGGAACGCTGTCGAGCCTTCGCCTCCGCCCTGCAGGCGACCGAAGTCGTGACCACCCTGCGCATCGAGAAGGGTCATGACATCGACGCCGCCTGCGGCCAACTCCGCCTGCGGACCGAGCGCGAACTGGCAGCCCAATAACCCGAATTCCCTTCCCCTTTTTCCCTGTGTTAGCGCTCATCGATTACGGTGCCGGCAATATCCGCAGCGTCGAGAAGGCACTCCGGGCGGTCGGCGCGGATGTCCAGCGTCTCGACTCCGCCACCGGCCTTGATCAGGCCTCCGGCATGGTCCTTCCCGGTGTCGGCGCCTTCGACGACTGCGTGAATGCCCTGCGACGCCGTGAACTGCTCGCGGCCATCCGCCGCTGGATCGACGACGGCCGCCCCTTCCTCGGCATCTGTGTCGGCTATCAGGCGCTCTTCGATCGGAGCGAAGAGTTCCATTCCTGCGCCCTCGGCCTGGGAGTGTTCCCGGGGCCGGTCGTCCGGTTTCAACCCACCGCCGACGAGCCCCGCCTCAAGATCCCGCAGATCGGATGGAACCAGGTGGAGATCCAGAAGCCGGATTGCCCCCTTTACCGCGGGATCCCCGATGGCGCGTATTTCTACTTCGTCCACAGCTTCTATCCGCAACCCACCGATGAATCGGTGATCGCAACCCGGACCCGTTACGGCCAGTCCTTCGCGTCCTCCGTCTGGCGCGACAACGTCTACGCCACCCAGTTCCATCCGGAAAAGAGCCAGGGCAACGGGCTGCAACTGCTCCGCAACTTCGTCGAGATCGCCGCCACCTAGGGACGGGTCATCTACCCGTAGGAGACGAGGTCACGAGACTCACTTCAATCGGGCACGGAACGCCCGTGGGCCGACCCACACCCGGATGGAAGTCAGAGTCTCCTCACGTCGACGCCTACGGGGCGATGAGGGAAGCAGGCGCATTCCGGGAGTGGCGGGGAGCATGCGCGGGCCAATGCACGTCCCCGTGGAGGGAGGGCCTCCCCCACCCGTAGGAGACGAGGTCACGAGACTCACTTCAATCGGGCACGGAACGCCCGTGGGCCGACCCACACCCGGATGGAAGTCAGAATCTCCTCACGTCGACGCCTACCGAGGAGGCACCCGTCAGTACACGCTCGCCCCCGCGACGACGCACCCAGCCACCACCGCCAGGATCGGGACCCTCCCGGTCATGAGGGCGGCGAAGCCGGCTGCCGCGATCACCCCATCGGTCCACGACCGCACCGCACCGGTCCAGACCGGGTGGTACAGGGCGGCTGCCAGCAAGCCCACCACGCCGGCGTTCACCCCGGCCATCATCCGGGCGGTGGCGGAGGATCGGGTCAGGCCATGCCAGAAAGGCAGGACACCGGCGACCAACAGGAGTCCCGGCAGAAAGATCGACAGGACCCCGGTGATCGCACCCAACCAGGCCCCCCCGGTCTCCGAGGCCCGGGCTCCCAGGAATGCGGCAAAGGTGAACATCGGACCCGGCACCGCCTGGGCGGCACCGTACCCCGCCAGAAAATCGCCCTGAGAAACCCAGCCTGGCCGGACCACGGCGTCTTCCAGCAGGGGAAGCACGACGTGTCCGCCACCAAAGACCATCGCACCGGCCCGGGAGAACCCGGCGGCAAGCGAGGGCAGGCCTCGACGTCCCATCACCAGCAGGGGCAGGACGACGACCAGGACCCCGAAGGCGATCAGGCACAGCGTTCCACCCCGTCGCCCGTAGGGAAGGTTCCCTGTCTCGACGGTCGTGGAGTCCGCGCCGCGACACGCCAACGCTCCCACCCCCGCAGCGCCGCCGATCAGGAGGGGTTGGATCCAGGGACGGTCCAGTCCAAGACTGAGGCCCGCCACGGCGACCGCCATCAGCCAGCGGACCGGATCCGGGCACAGACGTCGCCAGAGCGTGACAACCCCATGGGCAACCACCGCGACGGCGACCAGCTTCAACCCATGAAACAGGGCGACCCCTGATCCGGGTGTCCAGTGCGGCAAGGTTGCCCCCAGGACCCCCATCAGGACCGCCGAGGGCAGGGTGAATCCAAGAAAAGCGGCGATCGCCCCCGGAATGCCGCCGCGCACCATTCCCACGCAGAAACCCAACTGGCTGCTGGCGGGTCCCGGCAGGAACTGGCAGAGCCCAACCCATCCCGCATACTCCTCCTCGGTGAACCAACGCCGACGTTCGACGAACTCGCGTCGAAAATGACTGATGTGGGCGACCGGCCCGCCGAAAGACGTCAGCCCGAGCCAGAGAAAGAGACGAAAGAGGGCGATCACGTGGGTCTAGGACGGATCTCCGCCGATGGGTGGACTGCCGCCGTCCCCGGGGGACGGCACCCGTCATCCACCCAATCCAGGTACGCTCCCAGCGAACCCGCGGTGTCCACGGGCAGAACGATGAACTCGGGCAATTCGTAGGGATGCAATCCCTGCAGGACGGTGCGCAACCGTTCAACCCCGTCGTCCGAGACCTTCATCAGCATCGTGACTTCGGGTTCATCCAAGACCTGGTCCTTCCAACGGTAGACGCTGTGACAGGGCAGGAGATTGACGCAGGCGACCACCCGGTCCTCGACCAGCGTCCGAGCGATCCGATGCGCGTGCTCCGCGGGAGCGTTGGTGACGGCGAGTCTCATGATTCCGGAACCCACCCGTACCCAGAGGACTGCCCGACGACAATCCCCAATCATTCCTCCTCAGCCAACCCCCGCAGGAAACCCATTGCCCACGAATCACACGAGTCAGGCAGTTGCAACGGTTGTAGGCCCGCTGCCCTCAGCGGGCGGTTCCCGCATCGCCGCCTGAGGACAGGCGGCCTACAGGCACAACAAACTCAACCACCCGCCGGAGTCGATCCGTCCAAAAACGGATGGCGTGCGAAGAAGAGAGCCTGTTTCATTCCAACACGTCGGGTGCAGGCATCCTCCTCTTGGGGCCTGTCCCTCCTCACGCACGGGCCATGGCCTGCTCAGGCTTCATCCCGTCACCAACCCCGTCCTCGAAATGCTGCAACTCCTGCGCGCCAATCCCGGCCTGTTGATCGTTCTGGCCCTGCTCGGCATGGGCCTTTTGGTCAGCCTCAT
Source organism: Akkermansia muciniphila (assembly GCA_945873715.1). GTDB lineage: Bacteria > Verrucomicrobiota > Verrucomicrobiia > Limisphaerales > UBA9464 > UBA6176. The sequence goes on along the minus strand of CAMCFL010000110.1, from coordinate 3,099 downwards.
CGTCGCGACCCTGATGCGGGCGTCCGGCGCCTCGCTCCGGCCGATCGTCTGGTTCGCCGGTTTCTTCGGCCTGGTCCTGCTTCCCCAACTGGTCTTCCACTCGATCCAAGCCTTCCGCTGGGCTCGGGAGGATGCACCGCGACGGGCGGCCGTCGAGATCCTGGCCGGCGCTCCGGATCCGGCGAAGCGCGCCACCGCGGTGAAGGCACTCTTTGGACCCGACGCTGATGCAGACCTGGCTCGGGACGTCCGGAAGGACTTCGGCACCAGCCTCGCCGAAGCTCAGGGCGCGTGGACGGTGCCTTTTGCCGATGGCACGACGGTCCTACTGGCGCGTTTTGGTTCAACCACTGCGGCCGAGCGGGCCTGGACGGGATACCTCCAGTACCATGGATGGGCGCGAGGCGGTCGGGGCGACTCGCACCGGGGCTACCGCGTCGATCGTCCCACCGGCGGCCCGCTCTACGCGCTCCCCTTCGGCGTCATGCTTGGAGTGTGGACGGGGCCCGACGACCCCACCGTTCGGCATCGGATGACGACCGCCGGATACGCGGTTCCGTCTTCGGCCCCGCTGGGTGGCGTCGGTGCCACCGGTGGTCAGATGACCCTGCGGAACGTTGGATTGGCGGCGGGGGTCAGCATGCTGGTCCTGCTCGCCTCCGCGTTCTTCTTCCGCGGTTCGAGCTGGGCGGCCTCGACCCCGCCGGTGGCGGGAGTCGCCCCGATCCCGGAGGTTGAACTGCGCAGCCGATTGGCGGCGGTGAACCGCATCAGCATTCCGCTGCTGATCGCGGCGACGGACGACCCGAACGAACTCATCGCCACCTGGCGCTTTACCGACCCGCACTGGGTCGATCTCGCCCGGGCGCGGGCATTCCAGCGGACCCACCGGCTCCGGCTTCGACTGGATCCCACCACCCGCTCGGTGCGGGTCACCGAGAGCCATGCACAGTGGGAAGCGTCGACAGGAGCAGACATGGCGTCGCTGAAGTGGAAAGCCAACATCGGGATCGTGCTTTTCCAACGACAGCACCGCCGTCTCTACGGCGTCGAGTTCGACGGACAGAACACCGTCCGGACCGATCCAAAACACCGTTTCGAGCTGCATCCGTTCGAGTTGAAAGTCCCGTTGATGGAGGTCGTCACCCGCGCCGGATGGGAGTGGCACCCGGTCGTCTGGGATGCCCCCCGGTGGCTACGCTGGCTGACCGGCTGACCCGGACGGACCGCGACGCCGGCCGTCGCGGAGGGCAGAGGCCACGGCGAACGCGGTCCACGCCACCCCCAGCCAGCGGGCGGGAACCGGAACAAACACCACGGCGGCATTGAAACCCATGAAGAGGAATCCGCCCCACCAGACGCGGCGTCCGAACCGCCCCAGGTGGTCCCACCGCCACGCGACCCAGGCCCAGTGGGCAAGGAACAGGTAGTTGAACCACAGTCCCCCGCCCGACCGGAACCCCGACACCGCCTCGACCTGAAGCGCCGTGGCCTCCATCGCGGCGGAATGGCTCCAGCCATGAACCCGAGCGAACGAGAGGCCGACGTGCGCCGCGAGGGCGATGCCACCCGCGATCCAGAAAAGACGGGGCCTCGAAGTCCACGCGGAGACCGCTCCGATCCACATCGACGCCCAGGCACACAGCTTGAGCAGGAGCATCACGGATGCCAGATCGGAAGGGAGGAGACTCAGCGCGCCGCGCCGCGGACGGCGACATCGAGGCACACGGCTTCCTCCGTGCTCCGGGCGAACACATGCCCACCGGAGACCACCGGCGTCGTCCAACACTTGCCCGGGAGGACATCGGCGCGGGCGACCTCCTTGTAGGCATCCGTCGCGGCCTCAATCAGGACCAATTCACCGGTGTCGGAGAGGGCCAGCACGTGGCGATCGATGGCGATCACATGACCCGGACCGAAGCCGGGCTTCTCCCATTTCACCTCGCCGGTCTTCGCCTCGACGCATTTGACCGGACCGGATCCATACTCCTTGAACTGGAACATTCCAAAGAGGTGGCCATTGACGAGCACCGGCGTGGACCAGTGGTTGGAGAGGGGTTTGTTGCCGGGCTTGCGATAGACCTCGGTTGCCTTCCATCCACCCCTCCCCCGCGTGATCCGCGCGGCTCCTGCCCCGACGCCGTAGCCGGCAGAACAGTAAACAAGGTCCCCTGAAACGACCGGGGAAGCCGCGGTGGAGACGGCGAATGGAAAGGCGTAGCGCCAGAGTTCCACGCCCGATTTCGGATCGATGGCCAGAAGGCCGGACTTGAGGAAGAACACTGCCTGACGTTGCCCCAGGATCTCCGTGACCACCGGAGTGGCATGGGTGCTGGTCTCGTCGAAGGCCTTCCATTTCACCTCACCCGATTTCTTGTCGAACGCCAGCAGCGACTGTCCAGCCCCACCGCCCGCCACCAGGACCAGATCCCCCTCGACCACGGGAGACTGGGCGTTCTGCCAGGAGATCTTGCCACCGGCGAACTCCTTCATCAGATCGTGCTTCCACACTTCCTTGCCGGTCGCGGCATCGAAGCACTGGAGGACCAGCTTGGCGGAGTAGGTGTAGACCCGGTTGCCATCCAATGCCGGCGTGGAGCGGGGACCGTCGCCGCCCTTGTTGCCGGCAGCTCCGTCCTGCCCACCATCATTGATCTTCAAAGTGCCCAGCGCCTGCGCCCACAGCTCCTTGCCAGTTCCGGCGTCCCGGGCCACGACCGACTCCTGCTCGACACCATTGAACTCGCGCAACTCCAGGCAAACCGCGCGTCCACCCGAAACGACGAAGGAACTGAACCCACCCTTGCTCGGAACCCGCCACAGCACCTTCGGGCCTTCCGCCGACCACGAACGGCTGATCTTCTCCGGCGAATGCCCGTTGCCGGAAGGACCCCGATAACCCGGCCAGTCGGCTGCATGAAGCGGGATCACACAAACGCCGGCAATCAGGCCGGCACACCAGGGACGAAAAGAGGAGAGCTGCGTCATGCAGCCAAATTGGTGTGAGCCATCCTGGGGTTCAACCGCAAACTGGGCAGGGAGAGTTCCCAGATCCCGGTTTCCAGTTGCCGGCCCGATTGAAGTGAGCCTCGTCACCTC
>CAMCFL010000109.1 GCA_945873715.1 Akkermansia muciniphila | reverse complement strand
CGCCGGGCTGGCCGTGTCCGCGTTGAAATAGTCTCCACGCCCACCCACCACCACGCTGAACTTCTCGTGGAACTGGAGATCCCACTGGGTGAACAACGCAGTCTGGAGCAGCGAACTCTCCTGGTTTCCGGCCGACGGGAACGGGTTGCCACCGTATCCGGGCTGGCCCGGCACATTGAATCCGCCGCCCGCGCTGATCACCGCCGGATTGTAGGGCAAGGCGAACGTGGACGCCGGCTGGGTCACGTCATAAAGAAAGAACGGTTCCACCGAGAAGTCCTGGTAGGCCAGGAGCTCCGAGTAACGGAAATCAATGCCAGAGATGGTCTTGATCGGGAGTTCGTAGCCTCCCAGCTGCGGATCCACTCCCAGGTGCAGCTCCAACCGGTCGTTGATCATCCAGTTCTCCGGAACCCATTCGGTATAGCCATACCCGGAGATCTTGCGGCTCTCCTGCGTCTCGCCATACGCCCGGTTCACGATCTTGGCCGTCTCATTGATGTTGTAGGTCGTCAACATCTGCGAGGAGAACTTCTTCCCGGCTGCGCTGTCGGCAGGCGAGTTGATGGTCTGCCAGGGATACACCTTCACGCGCTGGGCTAGTTCTGGATTGAGCAATGCGAAGTTCGCATTCAACCCGAACGCACCGATGGAGTTGAGCGGATCACCCCAACGGTTGTTGGGGAGCACGGGCCCCGCGATGTAATTCCAGTCGTCGATCAACTCCTGGGTGACACGGTTGATGCCGATGACCTCGTTGAACCGACTGGTGTAGAACTGGGCGTTCCAGTCGATCGTCAGCTTGTCCGTCGGCCGGAAGGTCAGCGCCGCAAAGAGGTCCTGCGTGTTGTCCTTGACGTTCTGGTAGTAACCCTCGGCCTCGCGACCGAGGTAGCTCACCCGGTAGGCGACCTTCTCGTTGATCGGTCCACCCACGTCCAGGACCCATTCCGGACTGAAATACGATTGCCCTCCCGGGACGTAGGTTCCCCAACGACTGATCAGTTCCCCGCGGAACTGATCGAAGTAGGGAGCCTTGGTGACAAAGTTGACGTAGCCGCCCGGGCCTTGTCCCTGCGGACCGTAGATCGCCGAGCCCGGGCCCTTGACGATGTCCATCGCCTCCACCTGATTGAAGCTCGCGAGCAGCGAGTTCCGGCTGTAGATCGTCCGCTGGCCGTTCTGGTAGATCTCGCTCAACTCGCCCCGGATGACCGGAACGTTGGCCAAACCGTAGCGGGAAGGCGTATAGACGCCGGGCGCATACTGGTTGAAGTCCGTTGCGCGCGTGATCGCGCGGGCCTCCATCTGTGCCTTGGTCACCAGGCTCACCGAGCGGGGCGTATCAATGATCGAACGATCGTCGCCCATCACCGAATCCACCGGCCGAGCGGTAGGCAGCACCGTCTCGTTCAGTGGGAGGCCCTCGACGACCACCCGACTGAGGTCGTTGGTCGCCGCCGCCGTCGTGACCGGCGGAGCGCTGGTTGCCGGCGTCTGGGCCGCCAGTCCGTGGGCCGCCAAGGCGGTCAACACACCGCCGTACTTCCAAAGCTTCCTGTGATTCTTGTTTCTGGATTTCATGTTTCGATGGGTCTGCATTCCTGAATTGGGAGGACGGTCTCCTGACCTGCAACAGCCCCGCGAAAGCGGCGGCAAGTCCGCCGTTAAGCAGCGGGGATACCAACCCACGGTCCACCGATACGGGATCCTGGATTTCACGACTTCTCCCGATCCGATCGGGCGGCCGAGTCGATCCTTCCCTCCGTTCGCAGATCTTCCCGGATCAAGACTCGCCCGTCAGTCAGGCACCAGCGCCGCAGGCCGATTGATTCGTCCTATAGGATGACTCTACCCCTGTGAAACGGCGGGAAGCCCTTCTCATCACCGCACCTCCACCCAGACTCTGGCTTCCAGTGAACCATTTCGTTCATGCAGTCCGTTCATGGTCTCCCAACAGGCCTTCGCTGCTTGCCGAATGGAGGGCGTGTTCCATTCCAACCCGGTTCATGAGAGCCATGACAAGCTCGCATCCAGCCTTCATACCAATATCAGGAACAGCGTTGGCTAGATCTGAGCAGGATGCGGGAAGTTGCCCGCGCACTGTCTCATCCCGCACCAAACCGATGCGCCAGTTCGCTGGCCAGCCGCACCAATTTCCATTCGCCCCCCGGCCCCGCGATGAATTGGTATCCCAGCCGCACCTCTCCTCCCAGTGCCATGTCTGGAACCGTCAGCACCGGATATCCTCCGAGGCTTGCCGGCGCGGTGAGCGTCAGGATGCGACGTCGATTCTCACCGTGATCCACTCCCGCTGGGAGTCGGGTCATCGGTGCCGCGGGAAGGATCAGGACGTGATCGCCCGCCAGCATCCTTCCCATCTCTTCCACCAGCGACTGACGCTTTCGCCCATGCGCGGTCAACTCGGCTTCGGAGATCGCTGCACCCCACTCCAACCGCGTCCGCACCGCCGGGCTGAATCCCGCAGGGGCCCGTTCCAGCGCGGTCCGATGCACCACGAAGGCTTCCCGCGCCTGCAGCGCCGCGAAGGAATCGACGGCGGATTCCCACCCCGCCACCGGCGCGTCCTGCGTTGGCATCCCGACGCTGGAGAGGCGGGACCGCAGGCAATCAAACGCCTGAAGCACCCCCGGATCGCACTCATTCAAGACGGGGCCGGTCACCCATCGAAGGGAAGGTATCGCCACGGCGGGCGGGACGGTTCCAACCAGACCCTCGGCGGTGGTCTCGACATCTCCCAGCCAGCGCTGGATCCATCCCAAGGTATCGAAGCTCCGCGCCAGCGGTGCGATTCCGCGGTGGTCGGGGAACCAACCGGGAGCCCGGAGACTGACCAATCCGCACAGGGACGCCGGCACGCGGAGGGATCCGCCCGTGTCCGTGCCCAACCCGATCCAGGCGGCCCCGCCCAGCACCGTGGCTGCGGCGCCGCTGCTGGATCCGCCGGTCAAGGCCGCTGGATCGCCCGGCTGGGTACAGTCTCCGAACCAAGGGTTCTCGCCCGTGATTCCGTAGGCATGTTCATTGAGGTGGGTCTTGCCGGTGAACCACACCCCGGCACGTCGCCACCGCGTCACGAACGCCGCATCCCCGGTCGCGTCTCCGAGGGATTCAGAACTGATTCGGGAACCGCAGGTGGTGGGCATCCCTCGCACGTCCATGAGATCCTTCACCGAAACGGGAACCCCCCAGAGCACTCCCCGAGGCAAGGCTGAAACCAGGGCTGCCGCCTCGGAGCGGAGTCGGTCCGCGTCGAAGTGGAGATACGCATGGCTGGGTTGCAGGCGTTCCGCCGCGAGGCAGAGGTGGCCGGCGAGTTCCGCCAGGGAGATCTCGCCCGTCCGCAAGGCGGCAGTCAGGGCGCGAACGGTCAGGTGGGTGATCCGATCAGGCATGTCCGGAAGGCATCGAAGCAGGGTTGCTGCCGAAGTTTCTTCATCCGCGGTGGCCAGATGCCGATTTCTGGAATGTGGCCTGCTTCACCCCTTCCGATGGCTCACCAAGAGGATCGGATGGCGACCACGGCGGATCTGGAGCGCATGCGCGCCCTCGCCCTTGCCGCGTCCAGCTACCTGGGGACACCCCGGCAATCACCGTTCTGCGCCGACGTGATCGACAGCACCTCGGGACGACGGCTGATCCGCCGTCTGAATGCCGTTGCCCAGGAGCATGACCCCTCTTCCCATGCCGAGGTCCGCGCCATCCGCGCCGCGACCAAGAAGCTCAAGACGACGTCCCTGAAGGGTTACACCCTCTATACTACCTGCGAACCCTGCCCGATGTGCATGGCTGCGGCGCTGTGGGCCGGGGTGGATCGGGTGATCTACGGGGCGACCATCGACGACGCCGCCAGGCATTGCTCCCAGATCTATACCTACGCCAAGCAACTGGTGAAGCGGAGCGACCTCCAATGTGAAGTCGTCGGTCCCGTCGCCCGGGCCGAGTGCGTCGCCCTGTTTGAAGATCCCCGCATGCTTGCCATGACGCGTCTCTGGCGGAAGCCAGCCGCCGCCCGATGAATCCCGATCAGCAAGACCATTCATGAACGCATCCAAGAATTGGATCCAAGAGCTCACCGCACTCCTGCCCGAAGGTCGGGTCGTGACGGCGGAGGCCGATGTCGAACGTCTGTCCAAGGATTTCTATTGGTACTCCCCCATCCTCGAACGCCAACTCCGGGACAAGCGGGGAGAGGCCGCCGTCCAGCCCAGAACCCTGGGCGAGGTCCGTCAGATCGTGTCCTTCGCCGCGGCCCACGGTGTGCCTTTGACCGTGCGAGGGGCTGGGACCGGCAATTACGGCCAATGCATCCCTCTTGAAGGCGGCATCCTGCTGGACCTGGGAGCGCTGGACCGCGTGGTGGAGATCAGCGCGGACGGCGTGGCCACTTGTGAACCCGGAGCCCGTCTGGCCGTGATCGAGGCGACCGCCCGCAAGGTCGGATGGGAGCTCCGGTGCTACCCGAGCACCTACCAGAAGGCCTCGGTGGGGGGATTCCTCGCCGGCGGTTCCGGCGGGATCGGGTCGATCTCTCACGGGGTCCTCCGGGACAACCAGACCGTCCGCTGGATCCGGTTGCTCACCATGGAAGCGGAGCCGCGGGAGATCCTGTTGGAAGGCCACGATGTCCTCAAGGCGCTGCATGCCTGGGGCACCACCGGCATCCTGATCGAGGTCGGGCTGGCCCTGGCACCCCGCGTCGACTGGGCACAGATGGCCGTGGCATTCCCCGACTTCGACTCCTGCCTGGACTTCACCGAGGCGGTCGCTCTTGGGGCCGGGTGGAGCAAACGATTGGTCACCTGCTTTGAATCGCCCATTCCCTCCTGGTTTACCCCCCTGCTGAAATGGGTCCCCGAGGGCAAGGCCCTCGCCTTCTTCGAGATCGCCGAACCCCAACTGGAAGCCTTCTCCGCCGCCGCCGTGGCGGCCGGAGGCCAACCGGTGTTCTCGGCACCCTATCAGGAACCGCGCCGTGGCGCGCAACTCTCCGACTATACCTGGAACCACACGACCCTCTGGGCCAAGAAGGCCGACCCCACCCTGACCTACCTTCAGAGTGGCTTTGACCCGCAGAAGCTCCGGGAACAGCTCGCCGCGCTCCGCGCACAGTTCGGCGACGAACTCCTCATGCACTTCGAGTTCCTCAAAGCCGATGGAGTGATCGTTCCGGGAGCCCTGCCCATCGTGCGCTTCACCACCGAGGCCCGCTTGCAGGAGATGATCAACTTCTGCCGGAGCATCGGGGTCTCGATCGCCAATCCCCACATCAACCACCTCGAAGGCAGCGGGCGCTGGCGCCTGGATGACTCCAAGCTGGTGGCCAAACGCGAGTTCGATCCGCAGGGCCTGATGAACCCCGGCAAGATGATCGGCTTCAAACCCGCGACGATCGCCACCCCCGAACCTGTTTCCCCATGAAGACCTGGATTCCAGATGAACGCTTCCTTCCCTACAAGACGTGGAAGGAAGTGGATGCCCTGCCCAAGGACCAGGCGCTCATCATCCTCCCGACCGCTGCCATCGAACAGCATGGCCAACACCTGCCCCTGGCGACGGATACGTTGATCAACAACTTCCTGCTGGGCCACGCCCTCCGAAAGCTCCCGGCCGATCTCCCCGTCTATGCCCTGGCACCGGTCTGTTACGGCAAGAGCAACGAGCACCTGGGCTATCCCGGCACCTTCTCGCTCTCCCGCGACACCTTCATCTCCGTCCTGCGCGACCTCGGCCAGAGCCTGCACGCCGGCGGCTTCAGGAAGCTGGTGTTCTTCAACAGCCACGGGGGCAATCACTCGCTCATCGACGTGATGGCCCGCGATCTCCGCGCCGAGTTCGGCCTGACCACCTTTTGCCTGTTCGGCGGCGGCGGAGCCTCCGGTCTCAATCCCCAGGAGGCAAAGTTTGGATTCCACGCCGGCGAGGTCGAGACCGCCGTCCTGCTCGCAGCGACCCCCGAACTGGTCCACACCGATCGCTACACGGTGAATTATATCCGCAAGGTCGGCGATCCCGGCACCCTCCTCCCCGAGTTCGCCTACGCCACCTACGCGTGGCTGACCCGGGACGTCGCCCCCAGTGGCGTCATGGGCGACCCCAACCCTGCCACCGCCGCGAATGGACATCGTTGGTGCCATGAGATGTCCGACCGGATCGCCGCCGCCCTCCTCGAGATGTACGCCTTCGAACATCCGAAACACCCTTGAAACGGCCCGCCTCCATCGCACGCGCTCCCCGCTCCGATCGCCCCAAGGCATCCGCGAGGACCCCCGTCGAGTGCGGGGACGGCGTCACCCTCGAACGGGACGTCCCCTTCCGTCTGTCCGACGGCACCGTTCTCCGCTCCGATCATTATCATCCGCCCGGCGGCGGGCCTGCACCGACCCTGCTGGTCCGACAACCCTACGGGAAGGACATCGCCACCACCGTCGTCTACGCCCATCCGGTGTGGTTCGCCCGCCACGGTTACAATGTCGTCATCCAGGACGTGCGCGGCCGCGGCACCTCCGGCGGACGGTTCAACCTCTTCGAGAAGGAAGAACCGGATGGCTTTGAGACCGTCGAGTGGCTGGCCGCCCGGCCGGACTGCACCGGGCGCGTCGGCATGTATGGTTTCTCTTATCAGGGGATGACCCAGTTGCTCGCTGCCGCCCGACACCCGCGCGGCCTGCGTTGCATCGCCCCGTGGATGACCGCCGGCGATCTTCAACGGGGTTGGTTCTATCACCACGGCATGCTTCGACTCGCCGCGGCGATCGGTTGGGGAACCCAGATGCTGCGCGGCGATGCCCATCGCCTTGGGCTGAAGAAGGCTGCCGCCCAACTCGATGCCGCCTGGGGCAGTCTGGCCCCCCATTTCCATGCCGCACCCTATTCGCGCATCCCGCACCTGACCGCCCGCGGGCTACCCCGGTATTTTTCCGACTGGATCCGCAACGATCGCGCATCCGACTCCTGGTCGGAGATCGACATCAGCACCCGTTGGCAGGCCATTGACCTCCCGGTACTGCATCTCGCCGGCTGGTATGACCTCTACCTGCACGGGACCGTCGATCTGTATGAGAAGCTCAGCCGCCTTGCGGGAAGCCCCGCGGCACGCGCCCATCAATACCTGGTCGTCGGGCCCTGGGTGCATCTTCCCTGGGGCCAGTTCGCCGGGGACATGGACTTTGGTCCGGCAGCCCACCTCGACACCGACGCCCTCCTCCTTCGCTGGTTCGACCATTGGCTGAAGGACAGCGGTTCCTTTCGGGACGAGCCGAAGATCCGGCTGTTTGCCCTGGGCGAGAACCAGTGGCACACCCCCACCACCTGGCCTGGACTCCAGCCCGGTCCCACCAACCGGTGGCACCTGCGGAGTGACGGCCGTGCGAACTCGTGTCACGGCGATGGCACCCTGGATCCGGAACCGCCGACCACCCGCGAGCCGCGCGACACTTTCGTCCACGATCCCGAGGTTCCCGTTCCGGCACCCGGTGGCCCGACCGCCGCCCAGGGTTGCTTCCTCCAGAACCGGATGGAGCAGGGCAACAACGTCCTCGTCTACACCTCGGTTCCTCTCACCGAACGACTTCATGTCTGCGGCGCTCCCCACGTCCGGATCCATTTCCAGTCCTCGCTGGATCAGACCGATCTGGTGGTGAAACTCGTCCGGGTCACGCCGGATGGGCGGGCCTACAACGTGGTCATTGGCGGTGCCCGTTCGTCCTTCCTGTTCCCCGAGGGCTTCCACGCCGACGCCGTGCACCGGTGGGAGTTCGATCTCGAACCCACCTCCTGCGTCTTCTCCCCGGGAGATCGTCTGCGGATCGAGGTCAGCAGTTCCGCCTTCCCCCTCTACGACCGGAATCCGGGAAGCACCGTCCCGCCCCGCGATGCCAGCCCCACGGACTGGCGTCGGGCCCGCCAGCAGGTCCTGCACACCCCGGACGCGCCGTCCTCCATCGAACTCCCCCTCCTCCCGAAAGCGGCATGAGCAACCCCGCTTCCATCCCCCGTCCGTTCATCTCCGTCCAACACCTGCACAAGCAGTATGGGCAGGGAACTCCGATCCTCGACGATGTTTCCCTCGACCTGGCTGCCGGCGATTTCGTCAGCCTCATCGGTCCCTCCGGCTGCGGCAAATCGACACTGCTAAAACTGATCGCCGGACTGATCCCGGTTTCCCAGGGAACCATCACCGTCGATGGAATGACCCCCGCCAACGCGCGGGAGTTGATGTCGTTCATCTTCCAGGACGCCACCCTGCTTCCCTGGCGCACCGTCATCCGCAACGTGGAGCTCGGTCTGGAGCTCGAGGCGTCGTTGGATGCGCGCCGGCGTGCGGAGAAGGCCGATGATCTGATCCGGTTGGTCGGGTTGGCCCACGTTGC
>CAMCFL010000108.1 GCA_945873715.1 Akkermansia muciniphila | reverse complement strand
GCCACACAGAAAGGCCCGCCACTGTTGCCCGGGTAGCTCAGGAATCCAGCCGAATGAAACACACGCCCCTCACGGAATGGGAACGTATAGTTACCACCCCGCAGATCGTGCATGCGCCCCTCGTCAGTGCCGGTCAGCGGATAGCCGATCAAAGTCTTCTGACGGGCGCTCGCCAACCATTCGTTGGAGTCCAGATCGGAAAGCAGGTAGCCGCTCTGACCACCCCGGGCGATCGGTTCGTTGAAGTAGACTGCCGCGATGTCCCACTGGCGCGAGCCCGCACCGGACACTCCCGGGGCAAGCCCCGCCAGGCGCTCCCGGCGACGTTCCTGTGCATATTGCTCAAAGACGTAGAAGCCGGCCGCCCTCAGGGGGCGCGGCTCATACTCCCCTGCGAACCGTTCATGAAACCATTCCACCTCGCTGACAAAATCCAGGGTCCCTTCATCCCACAACACATGGGCAGCCGTCAGCACCACTCGCGTCCGGACCGCGATCCCGGATCCCAGACCGACTGGAGTTCTGATCTGCCCGGAGAGACCGTATGGCTGGATCGGACTCAGGTCCGTGCCGGACCGGAGCACCGCATATCCGGGTAATACCGTTGGAACCGCGGTGCCAGCGGGCACCGGGCCCGCCAACAGATAAGCAGCGGCGACCACCGTCTCCAGGGCCGCCTGCACGGTCACCTCGCGTGCCGGAGGTGCGGCCCAGCCGGTGACCGGCTTGAACTCGAGGATGTGGCGTCCGGTTGGCACGGAGGCGATCGCGGTGCCGCTGGCGCGATAGGTCGTCTCGCCCCGCAGTCGCCAGCCCGGAGCACCTGCTCCGACCGGCATCAGGTCCAGGGGTGCCAGTTCAATCAACAGGCTTCCCGCTGGGCGATCCGGGGATGGCAGATAGCGATTGGTCCGGATCACCAGGGAATCCCCAGGGACGGTGTAGCGGGCCGCCGCCGGCTCCTGAAATCCGGCCAGTGGTCGAAACTCGATCGGAAACTCCCCAGGATCCAGGTCAGTGGCGATGGATCCGCTGGCCCGCCAAACGGGCTCCCAGGGAAACCGCCATTCGCCACCGGCCGTCGCTGGCTCGAGCACCAGCTTCAACTGGCCACGTTGGGCTGACCGACTTGCCGACGGGATGAACTCGAGAAATGAGGCGTGCTCCAACGCCAAATCGTCATCGGCAATGGTAACAAGCGTGGAGGCGATTGCCCCCAGTTGCGCGCCATCGCTGGGAAAGCGGAGCTCCACCTCGAGAGTCTTGGTGCCGTCCGCAACAAATTCATTGAGCAAGGTCACTTCAATGGATTTCTCGAACTCGCCGGCGGCGAATTCCAGTCGTCCCGCGGTCTCCCGATAGTCGCGATCGACCAACGCGGTGCGTGACCGGGTGGCAAAGGAGACTGCCCCGGCCTTGGCCCCGGCCTTGATGACCTTGAGCCGGATGACTCCGTCGTTCTCCGACGCGGTATAATCTGCCTGCGCCCAGCGAAACGAGGTGACTTCCGGTGGTTGCACCAAGACCTCCACCGGCAAGGTACTCGTCACGGCACCATCGTCATCCACGGCGCGGACGAAGACCGAGTTCGTCCCGACCGGCGCATCCATCCAGACGAAGCCGAAGGTATTCGTCGTGCTCCGATCTTCACTGCTGCCCAGCAGCACCCCATTCGCAAAGAAGTCCACCCGGGCGACGGAACCATCCGGGTCCGTCGCCCGTGCCAGGATCATGATATTGGTCGGGGCACGGAAGAAGTTCTCGGCCACCGGGGACAGGAGTGCCACGGACGGGGAAGTATTGGGCGGTGAAGTCACCGTCAGTCGCGCCCACCGACTGGTCACCGAACCAGCCGCATTGCTCACCACGGCAAAGTACGCGCCGGCGTCGGTCGACTGGAGGTTTGCGAGCAGGAGAACCGGACCGATTGCAGCCTCCAGTGGCGCGTCCTTGAACCATTGGTAGGTGAGAGGCAGCGAACCGCTCACTGCAACCGTGAAGGCGATTCCCTCGCCGATGAATCGTTCCGCATCGGACGGTTGGCTGACGATGACGGGCGGGTCGATGACTCCAGCGGGGCGGAACCTCGCCGTGACGGTCTTGTTCGTGTCGAGCATCAGGCTCAGGGGACTGTTCGCCCCTCCGGCATCTCCGCTCCATCCGTCGAAAACCCAATCCGGATCCGGCACTGGAGTCAGGTTCACGGTGGCTCCATTGGTATGGAAGGCTGCCGCCGGAGAACGCTGGACCAGTCCTTGTCCCTCGATCCGCACCGTCAGGGATCGATTGCCGGCAGGCAGCGGAAAGAACACGGCACTCACGATGGGGTTGGCATTGGTCAGCCTGAAGCTCAGCGGACTGACAAACTGTCCGTTTGCTGCCCCGCCCCACTGGCGGAAATAGCTGGTGCGGTTGGTTGGAATCGCCGTCAACCGCACTTCCGACCCATAGGGATACCGCAACAGGGAGGGGGATCGTTCCACAAGACCCGCGCCAGTGGTCGTCAGGGTCGTTCCAAAAGTCGCACGCACCGACTTCGGTCCATCCATCGGCAGCGAAAGGTTCGTTTCCGATCCCTGCCCGTCCCCAGACCAGCCCATCAGGCTCCATCCGAACCAGGGGGATGCCGTCAGGTTCACCGTTGTCAGACCGGAAAAGGGATCACTCGTTTCTGCCTTGGTCACAACTCCGCCACCACCGCTGCTGAGGTCGAGGCTGACGACCGGATCCGCCTCGGCCAGTTGGCTGAAGTCTTCGTTGAAAGCCACCGCCCGAATCGCAAAGGGTGCAGAGACATTGAAAGGTCCGGAGTAAGTTTCGCCACCGGAGGGTTCGGATCCGTCGGTCGAATAGAAAAGGGTCCCGTTGGCAAAGCTGGTTCGCAGATCGACGAGGAGCGTCGCTCCCGTGGTTGCCGGGACGACACGATTGGAATGGTACTGACCGTTCACGAGAACCACCGGCATTCCGATCGGCCCGGTGCGAAGGACGCCATTCAGGTTCAACTCCTCCAGCGGCAATGCCGGTTCAAAGACCGCTGCATAACGGCTTTCATGGGCGAAGGTGACCGAGCGGGGATTCGTCGTGTTGCCGTCGGTCCACCGCAGGAACTGGTGATATCGATGCGGAGTGGCATTCAGGACGACGGATTGCCCGTTGGTGGAGGCGACGCGGGCGGGAGAGGTCTCAACCATGCCGTTGACCTGTTGCGTTGAAAAGATCGGCCCGACTGACAGCACCCCGGCCCCAGGGCTGATCATCCAGTGATAGGCGGGCGGAAGCTCGAATTGATCGAACGTCCCCGACGCGGTTCCATAGGTCATCACCGGAAACAAACTCCCCAGGGGAGGCTGATAGCCGCCGACCAGATCCACACCCAGCGCGCCCTCAAGGGGGACAGTGCCGGAGAATGCAATGCGTCCATAGTTCACCGGGCTGGAGATGCCGAACTGGAGCCGCCCCCCCGACTGGCTATACCCCCCATTCACGCTCAGCACCCCCCTCAGCACCTCCACGATACCGGTATTGTTCAACACCACCGAGATGCCGGTGTTGCCATTGCCACCGCTCTTGCGAAACGTCCCCGCATTCTCAAAGGACGCCTGGCCATTGCCGACATAGTCTCCCAGGCCGGCGTCATCCCGTATCTCGAAGACGCCCCCCGCCTGGTTGACGATCCGCGCCCGCAGGTAAAGGCTTCCAGAACCACTCCAGTGGATCGAACCCGCATTGGTCAGCGGCGCATCCAGAAATCGGGCCGTCCCACCCGTGATGTTCAGCACTCCTCCAACTCCAACACTCAAGGGTCCAGCCACATTTCCCCCGCTCCAGTTGAAGATCCCAAGAACCGTCGTTGCTCCATTGCCACCGAGGGTGCCTCCGCTCCAGTTCACCACGCCTTGACGGGTGACGAAGCTGTTGGTCGCCAGGGAGAGGTTGGCGCTGGTGACGATCAGCGTCTGCCTGCCGACCAACCCACCCACGGTCAGGCTTCGGACCGAGGCATGGACATCCAACAGCACCGTGTACTCTCCGCCACGGTCGATGAGGACGTCGTCGCCTGGTCCTGGCACCGTGTTCGGAGTCCAGTTGGAGGAGTCGCCCCAATTACCGCCCGTCAGATTGGTCCAGACGACCGTCGCAGCCCGGAGACAAGCCATGTTCGCCAACAGCGACAGGAGGAGAAGAACCAAGGCGCCGCGACCGAGCGCGAATCCAGAACCCGGACGGGGTCGCGACCGGCCACCCTCGGCATCACAGGAGTCCTGGAAATTCATTGGAAGGCATGGGCCTCAGGTTCAATAGCGGCCTCAATTGCCTTGGCGCAACGCCAAAGTCCCAACTCTCTCAGTCCGGGTGCATCCGCCACCGCCCCCGATGCGCCCCGAGAAAACCTCCGTCCCCGATGCGGCGAGCGGACCCGTTGCGCCTTCTGATCCCGGAGGGATGGCCGCGATGAGCCCGGGGTACCACCCCGGGAACTGGCGCAAAAAGTCCAATCAACCCCGGAGAGGTTGAAGCTCTGCCACCCCTTCCGGGGTGGGAGGGTGCTCAAGGCAACTGACCCCGGGGATCGCTTCGCTCACCCCGGGCTAATCGCTGAAACGCCTCCGGCGTACGGCACACCCGCGGTCTCAGGCGGGGGCAGTGTCAAGATGCGCCCCCCAGTTTTGGCGCCGTTTTTCACCCCTTGAGTCCCCCTCTTTTCGTCACCATGCTGCCCTCCATGTCGTTGCGACCGGCCACAGGGCCATCGATCGAAAGCACCAATGTTCCTGCTGCCGGACGCCCGGGTGTTGCAGGTCTGGACCCGGCCATCACCCGTTCCCAGAGCTACCTGCTGTCCGAGCAACATGCCGAGGGCTACTGGGTGGGCGAGTTGATCGTCGACGTCACGCTCGTGGCCGACATGCTGGTCTTCTATCACTGGTGGGGGAAGGTGGACGCGACGTGGCAGAAGAAGGCGGTCCATCACATCTTTTCCAAGCAGTTGCCCGAGGGCGGCTGGAACATCTACCCGCATGGTCCCTCCGAGGTGAACGCCACCATCAAGGCCTACCTCGCCCTCAAGCTCGCCGGGGTCCCCATCACCGATCCCCGGATGCTCCGGGCGCGCGAAGTGGCCACCACCCTGGGCGGGGTCCCGCGGATGAACACCTTTTCCAAGCTCTACCTCGCCCTGATCGGCCTGGTCGGCTGGAACCATGTGCCCACCATCCCGAGCGAAGTCCTGCTCATCGGCAAATGGTTCCACGTGAATTTCTGGGACATGAGCAACTGGTCCCGGGCCATGCTCGTCCCGCTGGCCATCATCAACCATTTCCGGCCCACCCGCGTCCTGCCGGTGTCGCTCGACGAGCTCTATCCCAACGGAAAATGGGAACTCGATGAGGCCCTGCGGCCGCGTTATTTCGATTTCAGCCTGCGCAACATGTTCCTCTGGCTCGACCGCCTCCATAAGCTGGCGGAATGGGTCAGTCGGAAGGGATTCCATCCCTTCCGCAGCAGCGCACTGAGGCGGGCCGAGGCCTGGATGTTGGAACGCTTCGAGGGAAGCGACGGTCTGGCCGCCATCTTCCCGGCCATGCTCAACGCCCTGATCGCCCTCAAGGCGCTCGGCTACGAGGACCACCATCCCCAGGTCGTCCGGGCCCACAAGGAACTCCAGCGTCTGATGCACGAGACCCCGGAATCCGTGCGGATCGAACCGTGTTTCTCCCCGGTGTGGGATTCGGCCATCGTGGCCATCTGCCTGCGCGAATCCGGTGTTCCCGCCGAACACCCCAAGATGGTCAAGGCCACGCACTGGATCATGGACCGCGAGATCCGGTTCCGCGGCGATTGGATCCACAAGAATCCGGTGGACGTCGAGCCGTCCGGATGGGTCTTCGAGTACAACAACCAGTGGAACCCGGACGTCGACGACACCGCCATGGTCCTGCTGGCGTTGCGTCAGGTTCCCACCGACAAGCCCGAGCGCACCCGGGAGGCGTTCAAGCGCGGGATGAATTGGATGATGGCCTTCCAATGTCGCGATGGCGGCTGGGCGGCCTTCGACAAGGACTGCACCAAGAGCATCCTGGAGAAGGTCCCCTTTGCCGATCACAACGCCATGCTGGATCCCGAGTGCGCGGACATCACCGCGCGCATCCTGGAACTGCTCGGCTACGAGGGTTATCCGGTCACCCACCCGCAGATCAAACGCGGGCTGGACTACCTGCGGAGTCAGCAGGAAGCGGACGGCTCCTGGTACGGCCGCTGGGGAGTGAACTACATCTACGGCACCTGGCAGGTCCTCCGCGGCCTTCAGGCACTCGGCATCGACATGTCCGAAGGTTGGATCGTCCGGGGTGCCGAGTGGTTGCGGAGCGTCCAACTGCCCGACGGCGGATGGGGGGAACGTTGCAACACCTACGATGACCCGATCTACAAGGGCTGCGGTCCCAGCACCGCTTCGCAGACCGCCTGGGCCGTCATGGGCCTGTGCGCGATGGGCGATCCATCGGATCCGGCCATCGAACGTGGCATCGAATATCTGGTCCGTACCCAGAACCAGGATGGCTCGTGGACGGAGGACGAAATTACCGGCACTGGTTTCCCACAGGTGTTCTACCTTAAGTACGACATGTACCGGAATTCGTGGCCGTTGCTGGCCATGGCCACCTACCGCCGCATGCTCCGCGGCCAGAAGGCCGGGCAGATCCTGTGAATCGACCGCCACCTACCCCATGAAACTGACTTCCATCATCCCTTCCCCGTCCTTCCGTCTTCATCGTTTCCTGCTGGTGGCGCTGCTGGCCTTCGCCGGCTTCGTCGGGTTCACCGGCTGCCAGTCCATGTACTACGCCACGATGGAGAAATTCGGGATGGAAAAGAGGGATCTGCTCAAGCGCGCCGTCGTCGCCGCCCGCGACGATCAGAAGGAGGCCCAGGTCGAGTTCAAGGATGCGCTCACCCGGATGAAGGAGATGTACGGCAGCCAGGGCACCGCCCTGGAGTCCACCTACTCCAAGCTCAAGTCCGACCTCGATTCCTGCACCAGCCAGGCCGGCGACGTCCACAAGCGGATCCAGGACATGGACCAGGTGGCCAACGATCTCTTTTCGGAATGGGAGAAGGAGATTGCCCAGTTCACCAACCCCACCTTCGCCTCCGAAAGCCGGCGGCAGTTGTCCGACACCCGGTCGCGGTATTCGCAGCTTGCGGCGGCCCTCCGCTCCGCGGAGGCCACCATGGATCCGGTGCTCCGCTCGCTCACCGAGCATGTGCTGTTCCTCAAGCACAACCTCAACGCGGCCGCCATTGCCTCGCTCAAGGGCGAGGCCACCCAGATCACCACCCAGATCGACACCCTGATCCGGCAGATGAACCTCTCGATCAACGAGGCCGACGCCTTCATCAAGTCGCTGAAGTAGCGACCTCCACGGGCTCCACGTCGACGGATACCCGCAACTGGTGTTCGCCACTGCCCACCAGCACCCCCCGGATCGGGCTGACATCCGAGAAATCGCGACCCCAGGCCAGGGTCACATGGCGCTCGCCCGGCACACAATCGTTGGTCGGATCGTAGTCCAGCCAACCCACGCCCGGACACCAGGCGGACACCCAGGCATGCGACGCATCGGCCCCGACCAACCGCGCGCGGCCGGGTGGCGGCAGGGTTTCCAGGTAGCCCGACACATACCGGGCCGGCAAACCCAGGCTGCGAAGGCAGGCCAGCATCAGATGGGCGAAGTCCTGACAGACGCCCTTCCTTCCCTTCAGCACTTCTTCCACCGGCGTGGAGACGCTGGTGGCACGGGCATCGAACTTGAATTCCCGATGGATCCGCGAACTGAGATGGGCCACCGCTTCCAGCCAGGGCCTGCCAGCCACGAATGACGGCCGCGCATACCCCAGCGGACCATCGCCCCGTCGGACATGGGGCGAATCAAACCGATACTCACCCGGGACCGAGGACTCGTCCCAGGTTTCTCCCCGGCAACCCAGGGCCACCCGCTCCCACGGTGGAGATTCCAGCCGGGCCCGCGAGGGCGACGGATCGACCTCCACCCGGCTCCCGGCAATGATTTCAAGGTGCCGGTGGGCTTCCTCCACCGTGATCACTTCGGCGTGATTGCCGAAGTAGTCGATCCGACTGGTGCGCACCGTGGGCTTGGGCTGCACCACCAGGTCGAACGACTCCACGCGCTGCCGCGGCAGTTCGCGAGGATGCAGGTGAAGCAGATGGTGGGACACCGAAACCTCGGCCGCGTAGGCGTAGGTGGTGACGTGCGTGATCCGGTACTTCATGGCCCATTCCCCTCCACTCAACTCGCCCGGACGACCGCATGGCTGAAGTACCGATAGGTCAAGTGATCCGACACCGCGCACAGACCCTCGGACAAACGCGCCAGGAACTGATCGAGTTCTTCGATCTCCCCCGCTTCGGCCCGGACCGACACCGCGCTGAGA
>CAMCFL010000107.1 GCA_945873715.1 Akkermansia muciniphila | reverse complement strand
TCCGGCAGCGGTCAGGAGATCCAGACGCGAAGCGTCCCCGTAGTAGGATTTGATGCCGTACTTGGCGAGGGTCTCGACCTGATCCGGGTCGTTGTCGAGAACGATGACGCCGAAGCCATTTGCCCGGAGGAGACGCCCAACGATATGACCGAAGCGCCCGAATCCAGCCAGGATGACCGGGTGTTCGTGAGGATCGATGGCATCGGGTGGACGCTGGGAGTCCTTGCCGGCAGCGAAGCGGGGTTGGAGGAATCGGTCATTGAAGAGCAGCAAGAGCGGGGTCAGGGCCATGCTGAGGGCGATGGCGGCCTTGAGGGCCTGGGCAACCGGTTCGGTGAACAGGTTCAGTTGACCGGCCATGCTGAGGAGGACGAAACAGAATTCGCCGCCCTGGGCGAGGGCGCAGGCAAAGAGGAGGGACGCGGCCCAGCCCAGACGGAAGACCAGGCCGATGCCGAGCAGGAGGGCGAACTTGGTGACCATCAAGCCCGCGACCAGAAGGAGGATGATGCCAGGTTGGCTGGCGACCAGACGGAGGTCCAGGCCGGCCCCCACCGACATGAAGAACAATCCGAGCAGCAGGCCCTTGAAGGGTTCGACGTCCGCTTCCAACTGATGGCGGTACTCGCTCTCGGCGAGGACGACGCCGGCGATGAAGGTCCCGAGGGCGGCGGACAGTCCCACGAGATGCATCAGCCAGGCCACTCCCGCCACCACCAGCAGGGCCACCGCGGTGAACATCTCGCGGAGACGGGAGGCGGCGACGAACCGGAAGACCGGACGCAGGACGGTGTGGCTGACGATCACCACGGCCGCCACGGCGGCGAGGGTGATGAGGGTCTGGCCCCACGGGGGCAAGCCGGACAGGGCCGAGCCGGACGCATGGGCGACCGGGTGGCCACCGAGGGCACGGCCGAGCCACGGCAACAACGCCAGGATCGGGATCACGGCGATGTCCTGGAAGAGCAGGACCGCGAAGCAGGCTTGCCCCGTCCGTGAATTGAGGATGCCGCGCTCCGCCAGGGACTGGAGCACGATGGCCGTGGAGGACATGGCCAAGGTCAGTCCAATGGCGACCGCCACCGGCCATTCCTGGGCGGCGAAAAGGGCGATCCCGGCAATGGCAGCGGCCGTTCCGAGCAGCTGGGCACCGCCCATTCCCAGGATGGGCCCCCGGAGCCGCCACAGCAGGCTGGGACGGAGCTCAAGCCCGATCACGAAGAGCATGATGACCACGCCGAACTCCGCGAAATGCTGCACGTCCTCCACGGCACCTGCCAACCCGAGGACGGAGGGACCGATGATCGTCCCGGCGATGAGGTAGCCCAGGACGGATCCCAGGCCGAGCCGTTTGGCGACCGGAACGGCGAGGACGGCGGCGAGCAGGTAGATGACTGCCTCGAAGAGAAAGGTCTGGGACATGGCAGGAAAGCAGGCTTCAGACTGCTGGAGTCGGCCGGGATCCGTTCCCGAGATCCAGGAGGTGCTGACGGTAGCGGGCGGCGATCTCCCGCAGTTGGGGATCATCCAGTTGTCCGGCACCGTGCACGACGAAGGGTTCGAGATAGGTCATTCCACACAGTCGGGCAGTCTGCTCGAACGGAACGAGCAACTGGGACAGCGGGTAGCGGTTGGAACCATCGGATTGATAGGACGCGGCGGGGCCTCCCGTCGTCAGGACGCTGAGCACGCGCTTGCCACGGAGGGCGGTCCCATGTTCGCCGTAGGCGAACCCATGCTCCAACACCACATCCAGCCATTCCTTGAGGAGCGAGGGACACGAATACCAGTACAACGGATGCTGCCAGACGATGACGTCGTGTGCCCGCAGCAGGGCTTGCTCGCGGTCCACATCAATGAGGTGGCGCGGGTAGGCCGCGTAGAGGTCGTGGAAGGTGATCGCCGGAAGTTCCTGGATCGCCTGGGCCAGCGCCACATTCGCCCGGGAGCGATGAAGCGCCGGGTGGACGAACAGGACCAGGATCCTGGGCGACATGGACGGTGGGGCAGGCGGCACAGGAGATTGGGATTCTCAGGGCTCTGTCAGGTCGCCAGCCCGCCGCCGTTGCCATGCAGGATCGGCGAGCGACGTACCACCGAGTCGCGCTGGGCCCAGGCGGGATCGAGATCGGGATGATCCAGATTGTAGTGCAGACCGCGGCTCTCGGGACGTTGCAGGGCGCAGGCAATGATCAGTTCCGCGACGGTGGCGATGTTGCGGAGTTCGAGCAGGTCGGAGGTGATGCGGAAGTTCCAGTAATACTCACGGATCTCTTCCTGGAGGCTGCCGAGGCGCTTCTCGGCGCGGCGCAGGCGCTTGTCCGTCCGGACGATCCCAACGTAGTCCCACAGGGTCCGGCGGATCTCGTCCCAATTGTGGGAGACGACGACCATCTCATCGGGGTCCGTGGCCTGACCGGGTTCCCACGCGGGCAGGGGACCGGAGTATCGGGACGGGCGGTGGGCAATCAGCCGGTCGGCGGCGCGATGGGCGCAGACGAGTGCTTCGAGCAATGAATTGCTGGCGAGTCGATTTGCCCCGTGCAATCCGGTGCAAGCCACTTCTCCGATGGCGAAGAGGCCCGGGATCTCGGTCTCACCGTCCACGTTGGTGATGACGCCGCCGCACTGGTAATGCGCCGCCGGAACCACCGGCACGGGGTCCTTGGTGATGTCGAGACCGTGGTCCAGGCAACGCCGGTAGATCGTGGGAAAGTGATCGATGATGAACCGGGCCGGCTTGTGGGTGATGTCGAGGAACACGCAGTCGGCCCCGGTGCGCTTCATCTCGGAATCGATGGCCCGCGCGACGATGTCGCGGGGGGCGAGTTCGGCCCGGGGATCGTATCGATCCATGAACCGCTGACCGTCGCCTCCGCGCAGCAATCCGCCTTCGCCGCGCATGGCCTCGGTGATGAGGAAGGACTTGGCCTTGGGATGGAACAGGCAGGTGGGATGAAACTGGATGAATTCCATGTTGGCCACGCCGGCACCCGCCCGGTAGGCCATCGCCACGCCGTCGCCGGTCGCGATGTCCGGGTTGGTCGTATAGAGATAGACCTTTCCGCATCCGCCCGTCGCCAGGATCACCGTGGGTGCGGAGAAGGTCTCGACCTGCTGCGAAGCCCGATCGAGCACGTAGACGCCCACGCAACGGTCCGGTCCGGTCACGCCCATCTTGCGGGTGGTGATCAGGTCGACGGCGAAGTGGTTCTCGAAGACCTGGATGTTCGGTTCGGCGGCCACCGCCTTCAGGAGCGACCGCTCGATCTCCGCGCCGGTGGCATCCTTGGCGTGGAGCACTCGCCGCCGGGAATGTCCTCCCTCGCGGGTAAGGTCGAGGCTGCGTCGCTCGGGATGGGCGGGGTCGATGCCTTCGTCGAACCGGGTGCCCAGTTCGATCAGTTCCGCGATGCGCGCGGGCCCCTCCTGGAGAATCGTCCGGACGACCTCCTCCCGGCACAGGCCGGCGCCGGCTTCGAGGGTGTCCTGAACGTGCAGTTCGACCGTGTCATCGGCACCCCAGACCGAGGCGATGCCGCCCTGAGCCCAGTTGGTGTTGGAGTCCGCCCGGTTCTTCTTGGTGACGATCGCCACCCGCCCGTGACGTGCGGCGCGGAGGGCAAACGACAGGCCAGCCATCCCGGTTCCGAGAATGAGGAAATCGAACTGGCGTGGTTCGGCAGGGAGGGACATCGGGATCAGTGCGAATGGGGTTTGCCCGTGCCGCACATGCCGCACGAAGAAGGAACCCCCGAGCAGGACTGGGCAGAGTCGGATCCAGTCCTACCGGCAAGATTGGAGGCGAAGGTCGAAAACTTCTTCTGAAGCCGGGTGGAACGACACTTGGGACAAGGCGTCCCCGACCAGTCAGAGGAACGGACCAGCACTTCGGAATCGGATCCGCACGCCTCACAATGAAACTCGTAGATCGGCATGGGCCGAGACTAGGTGGGAAGTCCCGGGTTGCCAGTGTGCAGTTGGATCGATCAGGCGGCGGCTCGTCCCGAAGCAGGTGTTGCCCACGAATCACACGAAACACACCAAATCAGCAGTGGATTCGTGTGCTTGGTGTGATTCGTGGGCGACCCGGTTCGGGTGGCGGTCACGGACTCGCGGAGCTCGCCCCTCCGGAATGAAAGCGCCCGCTGAGGGCAGCGGGCCTCCATTCAAGGCGTCGCCTCCTCCGGGCGGGGGACTACGAGCAGCCGAGGCTTTCGCCGCAGTTCAGGCACTTGTAACAGGCACCGTTGCGGACGGCGATATGCCCGCAGTTCGGGCAACTGGGTGCATCGGCCTGACCGCTGATCATGTGGGTCAGGATGTTGGCACCGGTGGCCGGGCGGAGACCCTGCGGATGGAGCAGGGCTGCCACGGGTCGCGAGGCCTTGGTCAGCACCTCGGTGTTGCCCTCATCCGCGAGGGGCAGGTCGGACACCGGCCGGTTCACTTTTTTTTTGAGCTCCTCCATCAGCCCAGGCATGGGGAGTTCGGTCTGGGCGGACGCGGGAGCGGAGGCATCGCGGGCTCCGGGGAGGAATTGGACGGCCATCCAGCGGAACACGTAGTCGATGATCGACGCGGCATTGCGGATGTCGGGGTTCCGGGTGAAGCCCGAGGGCTCGAAGCGCTGGTGGGCGAACTTCTTGACCAGGGATTCCAAGGGGACGCCGTACTGGAGGGACATGGAGGTGAGGGCACCGATGGTGTCCATCAGACCGCCGATGGTGCTGCCTTCCTTGGCCATGGTGACGAACAGTTCGCCCGGGCGACCGTCTTCGAACAGACCGACCGTCATGTAGCCTTCGTGGCCGGCGATCTCGAACTTGTGGTTGACCGCCATGCGGGTGTCGGGGAGCCGACGACGGAGGGGTTGACCCACCTGTTCGCGGAGGGAGGCGAGTTCGGTCTCCATGTCGCGGAGACGGGTCTCGAGTTGGACGACCTGTTCGGGAGCGGTGGCGGCCTTCTCGCCGCCTTCGGTGGTCTTCTTGGTGTTGAGCGGTTGCGACCGCTTGGAGCCGTCGCGGTAGATGGCGACGCATTTCAGGCCCATGCGCCAAGCCTGGACATAGGCGTCGCGGATATCCTTGGTGGTGGCATCATTCGGGAAGTTGACGGTCTTGGAGATGGCACCGGAGATGAACGGTTGGGCGGCGGCCATCATGCCGAGGTGGGCCATGTAATGGATGCTGCGCTGCCCACGGAAGGGCTTGAAGGCGCAGTCGAACACTTCGATGTGCTCGGGCTTGAGTCCGCTCCGCGCAGCGTCTCCCGCCTTGGCGCGCCCTTCCTTCACGGCGGCGTCGTCGGCCGTCAGGACCACGTCCTCGATGGTGTCGTAGCGCTCGACGTGGGCGACGATGCCCTCGATGGCGCTGTCACCGTAGCCGAGGCGACGCAGGCCTTCGGGCACGGTACGATTGACGATCTTGAGCATGCCGCCGCCGGCGAGAAGTTTGTACTTCACCAGGGCGATGTCGGGCTCGATGCCGGTGGTATCGCAATCCATGAGGAAGGCGATGGTCCCGGTGGGTGCGAGGACGGTGACCTGGGCATTGCGGTAGCCGACCTCCTCGCCGCGGGCGAGGGCGCGATCCCAGCACCGACGGGCTTCGTCCTTGAGGAAGGCGAAATCGTGGCTGGCCTGGATTTCCTCGACGGCATTGCGATGGAGTCGGATGACGCCCAGCGTGGAAGCGACGTTGTCGGGCTGCAGGGGTTTGACGACGCCGGTGCAACGGGAGTCCTTGTAGCCGGGGAAAGCGCCCATGATGGCGGCGATCTCGGCGCTCTGTTCGTAGGCGTGACCGGTCATCATGGCGGTGATGGCCCCGGCGAGGGCGCGGCCCTCGTTGGAATCATAGGAGAGTCCGTAGCTCATGATGAGTGAGCCGAGGTTGGCGTAGCCGAGGCCGAGCGTGCGGAAGATGTGGGAGTTCTCGGCGATCTCCTTGGTGGGATAGCAGGCGTTGTCGACGGCGATCTCCTGGGCGGTGATGTAGATCCGGATGGCGGCCTTGAAGCGATCGACATCGAACGTGCCATCCGTCCGCTTGAACTTCATCAGGTTCAACGAAGCCAGGTTGCAGGCGGTGTTGTTGAGGAAGACGTACTCCGAGCAGGGGTTGGTGGAGTGGATCGGCTCGGTTCCCTTGGCGGTGTGCCACTTCTGGATCGGACCGTCGTACTGGAGGCCGGGATCACCACAGACCCAGGTGCCTTCGGCAATCAGGTCGAGCAACCTGGAGGCATCCTTCTTCTCAAGGGGTTTGCCGGTGGTGACCGAGCGCGTCCACCATTCCTTGCCTTCGATGGCGGCCTGCATGAACTCATCGGAGACGCGGACCGACAGGTTCTCGTTCTGGTACATGACGGAGCCGTAGGCCTCGCCGTTGAAGGAGCCGTCGTAACCCTGCTCGATGAGGGCCCAGGCCTTGCGTTCCTCGCGCATCTTGGCGCTGACGAAATCCTCAATGTCTCCGTGCCAGTCGCGCAGGGTGTTCATCTTGGCGGCGCGACGGGTCTTGCCGCCGGACTTCACCACGTTGGCCACCTGATCGTAGACCTTGAGGAAGGAGAGGGGGCCGGAAGGACGTCCGCCGCCGGAAAGCTTCTCGCGGGATGAACGGATCGGCGACAGGTCGGTGCCGGTGCCGGAACCGAACTTGAACAGCATGGCCTCGGCATGGGCGAGACGCATGATGCTCTCCATGTTGTCATCGACGCTCTGGATGAAACAGGCGGAGCACTGGGGATACTCGTACTGGGTGGCGGCGCGTTCGGCCTCCTGTTTGCCGTGGTTGTAGTACCAGTTGCCCAGGCCGGAGTTCTTGCCGACGCCGTACTGGTGGAAGAGACCGACGTTGAACCACACGGGCGAATTGAAGGCTCCGTACTGGTTGACGCACAGCCAGGTCAGTTCCTGATAGAACAGTTCGCCGTCTTCCTTCGAGAAATAGCCATCCTTGATGCCCCAGTCCGCCAGGGTCCGGGTGACGCGATGGACGAGCTGGCGGACCGACTGTTCGCGCTCGGGCTTGGCGGGATCGCCATAGAAATACTTCGAGCAGACGACCTTGGTGGCGAGCTGCGACCAGGACTTCGGAACTTCGACGTTCTCCTGCTTGAAGATCACCTTGCCCGAGTCATCGGTGATCTCGGCCGTGCGGCGTTCCCATTCGATCTGGTCGAAAGGGGAGACCTTGGCATCGGAGAAAACCCGTTCCAACGGCAGTCGCTGGGGCTTGGGCGCGGACTTCGCTCGTGTCCTGGAAGCAACGCGGGCCGGGGCCGGTGGCTTCGTTCGTGGGCTGACGTTTCTCGCGGCGGCAGTCACACGGGTGGCGGTTTTCGCCTTGGCCCGGGTGGACGGGCGGCCGGCGGTGGAGACGTTGGGAACGACGGAGTCGCGGGCGTCGATCATGGCTTGGCGAATTGAAGTGGGTCTGGGTCGGGGGCTGGAATGGTCGAAAGCGAGAGGTCTCTCAGGAACGAAGACGGGAACCGGTGTGACGCGATCGTGAAATCCCGGCCGGAAGCCCCAGATGGGGCGGTCAGTCCCGGTGGCGGGGAGAGGGGGGCCCCGACAGGCTGATCCAGGCAAAATTTCACGGAGGTGGTCTGCATCCGATCTACGACGTCTTGTATGTCCTTTGAAACCGCGGGCTTGCGCCGGATTCCCTAGGGGGAGGGATGCGGTCGCAACCCTATCCCTAGGGGACGGGTGAGGACGCTACCACCATATGTTGGGGCTACAAGGGCATTCTGGTGAAAAGTCACGTTCGCGTTAAAGGTGCGCAAACACGCTGGAAACATCCACCCGGAAGTCCGCTGCACCGTGCCGAAACCGGGTCCGATCCGGGTCACCCCACCCACCGTCAGGGGCGGCAGGGTAGCCGCATCAGTAACGGGGAAGCGCCGGGTCCACATCGATGGACCAGCGGTCGATCCCGCCGGCCAGGTTCAGGGCCCGGGAAAAGCCCGCGGAACGGAGGAACCCGACTGCCCGTGCGCTGCGGATGCCATGATGGCAATAGACGATGAATTCCTCGGATTTCCATGGCTCCAACGCCTCCAGGCGGTCAGGCAGCTCACCGAGCGGGATCAGCAGGGAATCCGGGAGTCGGACAAAGTCATTCTCGCCGACCTCCCGGACATCCAGCAGGCGGGGAACCAGTCCCTGGCGGATCTGTTTCGCCAGGTCGGTTGGGGTGATCTGCATGGGGGGAATGGAGGGACCGGGGATGGCTACTGTTGCAACCCGGAGAGGAACCGTTCGGCATCAATGGCGGCGGAGCAGCCCATGCCGGCGGCCGTGATGGCCTGACGATAGACATGATCGGAGCAGTCGCCGGCGACAAATACGCCGGGAACATTCATGGCGGTGCCCGTGGTGGGACGGAGGTAGCCGTTGTCGTCCATGTCGAGGCTCCCCTGGAACAACTGGGTATTGGGGACATGGCC
>CAMCFL010000106.1 GCA_945873715.1 Akkermansia muciniphila | reverse complement strand
GCGAACCACGCAGAATTGAAGTAGAGCGCGCCCGCTTCGCTAAAGCCGCGGCCCTCCTGCAGGAACTTCATCAGCCACCCCCGCAGCACCTGCCAGGTGGTGTTGATGCAGGCGATGGTCGCGAGGAGGATCAGCATCCGTCGGCTCAGGATGACTTCCAGCAATCCGATGGCCCGAGGCGCTGCGTTCCCGGTCGCGCCCTCCGAAGGAGCGGGAGCGGGCTTGCCGACCAGGTCGCTGTCCCGCACCAGCAGGAACCAAGGGAAGATCCAGAGAAGTCCAGCCACGCCCACCACCAGGAAAGGCGTCCGCCATCCGCCGTCGCCACTTCCCATCAAAACCCGCAGGACCAGGGGCGTGAGGATCGCCCCCAGCGAGGCACCGCTTTGCAGCAGGCCATTACCCATGGATCGGTCCTTCTCATCGAGGAGCAGTCGGGTCGTCCGGATGGCACACGGCCAATGGCCGGCCTCGAAGAATCCCAGCAGGGCCCGGCACACGAGCAACTGGTCTGGATTGGTGACCAGCCCGGTGGCGAATCCAGCTCCCGACCACAGCACCAGCACGAGTGCGTAGAGCCGACGGATCCCGTAGCGATCAGCCATCCAGCCGAAGACCAGGGATCCTGCTGCGAAGCCATAGGCGAAGACCGATTCGATCTGACCGTACTGGGTCTGGCTCAACCCGAACTCGCGGGTGATGCGCACCGACGCGCCCGCCAGGGTCTGGCGGTCCATGTAGTTGATGGCCGAGGCCAGCAGGAGCAGTCCGCAGACGACCCACTTCCAGGAGGGGGAACGGGGGGAGGACCGGGAAATCACGATCCACAGGTTCTAGCCCGACGCCAGAAGCGCTACAAGCGACCGGTATTCGGGAATATCGGGGGCGAGTGCAGGATCTGGCTGTAGGGCGCCTGCCCTCAGGCGGCGATGATGCCGCGCCCGCTGAGGGCATCGGGCCTCCAACCGGAACAACTCAGGCCCCACTCCACGGACTCAGGACCTTGCAGCCGGCCCGTTCAAATGGGCCGGTATCCTGCGTCACCACGGTGAGGCTTCGACTGAGGGCAATTGCGGCGATGATGGAGTCCCGCACCGGGAGAGGATCGCCACTGGCGGTGAGTTCTCCCCAAGCCTGGGCTGCCGCTGCATCGAACTTCAGGAGCCGGAAGGCGTCGGGCAACCGTTCTGCCCAGAACCTCAGTTCACGTCGACGGGGGTGCTTCGCGGGCAGCCGGAACCACCCCTGCCAGACCTCGGCGAGACTGATGGTCGTCGTGTAGGGTGGCTCGCCATCGAGTTCCGAAAACCAGCGAAGGAACTCCTCGTCGGGGCGCTTGCGCGTCGGCTCGCACAGGGCGTTCGTATCGAAAAGGTACTTCATCGGGTCAGGTCGATGGAGGCGACCGCCTCGCTCTTGACCCGTCCGGGGGCAAATCCCGCTCCTTTCACCGGTGCGTAGAGGTCCGCCAGGGACACCCGTGGGTGGCTTTCCTTCTTGAGGCGGACGAGACGCAGTTCGCCTTCGGGCAATTCCTCAACCTCCACGGCCTGACCGGGCTGGACGAATCGGCTGAGCATCAATCGCGCCTTCGCATCGGCAATCAAGATCATGACCCAGCGAGCATGGTGGGATAATCCCACCCGTGCAAGCAGCGGCTATCCCTCCCACGAATGGCCGTCCCAACAGATCACCCGTTCGAGCATCGAGACCGCATCGGTGGCGAAAGCGCGGAACAGATGTTCGCCCTTTTCGGCACTGGCGAGATGCGGCCAGCCGATATGGCCGGGAACACTCCGGTCGGGGGTGATCCATCCTCGGGCGGCAGGCAGGAAGGCGTTGCCGGGCTCGATCGGCGGCGCGGCGCGGTAGTCGCCCACCAGATGGGGTGCGAGGCGGAGGATCATCGAGGTTTCCCACTCGCATGCATGGCCCATCTCGCGCTGCTGCAGGGTGGGATCGGATTCCCACGGCTTCACCCCGAGACTCCAGTAGGTGCCGAGGAGGAACAGCAGATCCTTGCGCTGCCGATGGCGCTGGCGCAGTTCGAACACCACCTGACGTCCGGGGACATCGTTTCCGCCGTGCCCATTGAGGAACACGATCCGGCGGAAGCCCTGCTGGACGAAGTTCTCCGCCAGGCCTGCCAGCAGGTCGAGGTAGGTCCGGGGCGGCGCGGAGAGTGTTCCGCCGAAATCGAGGTGATGATCGGAGTTCCCCAGCCACATCAGGGGAGCGAACAGGACCTGATCGCCGAGCTGCTCCTTCATGCGTCGGAGGACTTCACCGAGCAGGAGGCTGTCGGTGAAGACAGGCAGGTGATGCCCGTGCTGTTCCAGCGCGGCGATGGGGATCACCACGGGCGTGTTCCGCGGCAGCGCCGCCACCGCGGGCCAGGAGAGATCGGCGAGGTCCATGGATCAAGGATGCCGCGGGCCGCCTGAGCTGCCCAGCCTCCAGTCGGCGGCCCGGAGTGAGGGGCGGCAGCGGAGAAGCGGAGAAGCGGTGGGGTCTTGATCCGCGCTGATCCCCGTGATCCGCGGGCAAACCGCTTGGGTCGCCTTGGACTGGGACGGGAAGGGAATTGGACCGCGGATCACGCGGATCAACGCGGATGGGACGGGACTGCGGCACTGGGTCGGAAGGTGCTGCGGGTGTCGGGGGAGGTCCGTTGGGCGTGGAAGTGGCACGGCATTGATCCGCGTCCATCCGCGTGATCCGCGGTCAGATGGGTTTGGGCGCTCAAGCGCTGGCGCTGGAGTAGCGTCGGAGGGACTGGCGCCAGACCCATTCGGACACCGCAAAACACACGACGCTGAGGCCGAGCAGGAGCAGCGGATGCCACGGTGATCGCAGGGTGCCGAGGAGGGTCTGGGCGGGCACGTTGGAGACCAGGAGCATGGGCAGCACCAGGGTGAACACGCGCCGGAACAAGCCCTGTGGGACGGCGCTCTCGGGGATGCGGGCGATGTTGAAGAGGTTGTAGTAGCCCCACACCACGCCCTGGGCCCGGACGATCCAGAAGGCGGCAGAGGACAGCAGGAACATCAGGGAGTAGTGGATGATCAACCCGGCGACACACAGGCCCAGGAAGGCGACGACCTCCAGTGCACCGGGCGTGTGTCCGAGATGACGGAGGGCCCAGATCACCACGGCCAGGGCCGACGCGGCATTGACGAACGCCCCGAGGTCCACCTTGCGGAAGGAGATCAGGAACCGGGTGTTCACCGGCAGCAACAGCATGAAATCGAGCCGGCCGGTGCGGATGTGCTCTGAGAGATCGGAGATGTTGGTGAGGAAGAAGGCGGTGAACACCTGCTGGATGAGGTGGGAACATCCGACGAGGAGGATCACCTGCCATCGGTTCCAGCCCGCGATGGATTCGGTGTGGCCGTACACCACCGACATGAACCCGAGTTGCAGGGCGAACCACAGCGCTTCCACCACGATCCACAAAAGGAAGTTCGCCTTGAACTGCATCTCCCGCGTGACGCTGTTCCGCCACAGGGCCGCATACAACGCCGGGTAACGGCGCCAGGCGGGCTGCAAGGGGGGCAGGGGATCGTTCATGGACTTCGGATCACCCGCCCACGGCGGAGTAGCGTCGGATGCCTCGCGACCACACCCAGCGCAGGAGCAGGAAGCCGCCGATCACCCAGGCCATCTGGATGGAAAGCCCGCGCCACAGGTCGGGGCCGGTGACGCGTCCCAGGTAGACGCCCGCCGGGAAGTAGAGCAGGTAAGGGTAGGGCGTCAGCATCAGGATCTGGGCCGCCCATCGGGGCAGGATGTCGATGGGAAACAGGTGGCCGCTGGCGATGTACTCGAAGGCGAACTGGATGAAGATGAAGGTCGAGACATCGACCACCCAGAAGGCCAGCAGCGCCATCGTGCAGGCGATGAGGAATTGAAGGAGGCCAGCGCAGAACACCGAAACGACGAACGCCGCCGCCGCCACGGGTGATGCCGGCCAGACGAAGTGCTCACGCAGGTAGAACACGAAGAGTCCCACCGGCAACAGCGCCACCACCGTGTAGATCGATCGTCCGGACAGGTAGAGTGAGAACCGGTAGCCGAGATAGTTGATCGGCCGGATCAGGAACTGGCTGATGTGCCCGTCCTTGATGTCGGCCGCGATCTGCCAGTCGTCCTCCGCCACCGCGGTGAAGGCATCGACCACCGTGGTCAGCAGGTAGTAGCTGATCATCTGCGACAGCGCGTACCCGGCGACGTCCGAGCCCTCGGCCTTTCCAGCGTACACCGCCTTCCACAGGTACAGAGTCCCGGTCAGGGGGATCAGGGCCACCGCGGCGCGGAACAGGAAGTTCACGCGGTACACCAGGGTGTTCTGGATGCCGATCAGGAAAACCTGGAGGTACTTGTCCATGCCGCGTCCCGCCACCGTCCATCAGATTGCCGCCGGATTCAAATGTGGCCTACGGCCGGGACACGACCCGGCTGACGGCATTGTTGGTGGTCGGCTTGAACCAGCCACCGTACTCGATGAGGTGAAGGGCACCGTCGGGTCCGAGGCGCAGGGCGATCGGACCGCCCGGCACGGCCTGGGCAAAGGCCTGGGAGGCGGCGGGCCGTTGGGTTGCCGGATCAATCGGGTTCAGTGCGGATCGTTGAGGATCTCGGCAAAGGCGGTGTGGACGGCAGCCAGGGCGCGGGTGAGGGCATCGGTTTCGTCGGCGGTGAGATTGCCCCGGGTCTTGCTCTGGAGCATCTCGAGTTGATCGATGAACACCTTGGCTCCTTCCGGCTGGGCAGGTTCGAACTCACCGGTGTGCGGATTCTCCAGACGTCCCATCAACATCAGAGCCATCTGCGAGTGTCCCACCACCAGTTGCTGGAACAGCATCGAATGGATCTGTTCGAGGGTGTAGCCCTCGGTCGGATCAACGTCAGGAGTCATTTCACTCGGGGTAGGGAGGCGTTCTGGCCTCTGGGGACTGGCGACTGGAAACTCTCCCTCAATACGGCAACGGGAACCGTGCGGTCAGAGCCCGGACGCGATCGCGGACCTTGTGGGCCGTCGCGGGGTTGGCGATGTCCAGAAGCACCTCGCTGATCATGTCGGCGATCTCGGCCATCTCCACTTCCTTCATGCCGCGGGTGGTGACGGCCGGCGTGCCGAGCCGGACTCCCGAGGCTTCGAAGGGTGAGCGGGTCTCGAACGGGATGGTGTTCTTGTTGGTGGTGATGCCGGCCTCGTCGAGGGCGAGCTGGGACTGCTTGCCGGTGATGCCGCGCGCGCCGACATCGACCAGCATCAGGTGGTTTTCCGTACCACCGGAAACGAGGCGGAATCCGTTGCGCTGCATTCCTTCGGCGAGGGCGACGGCGTTGCGGACGATCTGTTCCTGATAGGCCCTGAACCCGGGTTGCAGTGCTTCATGGAAGCAGACGGCCTTGGCGGCGATCACGTGCATCAGGGGGCCGCCCTGGATGCCGGGGAACACCTGGGAATCGATGCCCTTGGCATATTTCTCCCGGCACAGGATCAGGCCGCCCCTTGGGCCGCGCAGGGTCTTGTGGGTGGTGGTGGTGACGAAATCGGCATGGGGCACCGGACTGGGGTGGACGCCGGAAGCGACCAGACCGGCGATGTGGGCGATGTCGGCGAGGAGGTAGGCACCGACTTCGGCGGCGATCTCGCCCATGCGCTTGAAGTCGATGACGCGCGGGTAGGCAGAGGCTCCCACGGTGATCATCTTCGGGCGGTGCTCGCGTGCCTGCACGGCGAGTTGGTCGTAGTCGATCCGTTCGTCTCCGGGGCGGACGCCGTAATGGACGATCTCGAAGAACTTGCCGGAGAAGTTGGCCTTGTTGCCGTGGGTCAGGTGGCCGCCATGGGAAAGGTCCATGGTGAGCAGCTTGTCGCCGGGCTTCAGCACGGAGAAATAGACCGCCATGTTGGCGCCGGAACCCGAGTGCGGCTGCACGTTGGCGTGTTCCGCACCGAAGAGCTGCTTCGCCCGGTCAATGGCCAGTTGCTCGGCCACGTCCACGAACTCACATCCGCCGTACCAGCGCCGTTTGGGATAGCCCTCGGCGTACTTGTTGGTGAGGACGCTGCCCTGGACCTCCATCACCGCGGGACTGGTGAAGTTCTCGGAGGCGATCAACTCGATGTTCTCGAGCTGGCGCCGGCGTTCGTTGGAGAGGATGTCGGCAATGGCGGGGTCGACTTGGGCGAGGCGGAACGACATGGGAGTTTCGAGTTTGTTGACGCGGCGTTCGTGGCGGCCTCCTTCGAAGCCGGCCTGGACGAACGCTTGCAGAATCTGGGCGGCCTGGGCCGGAGTGCTGGTCTTGGAACCCAGGCAGAGGATATTGGCATCGTTATGCTTCCGGCACAGCGCGGCAACTTCGGTGTCGGTCACCAAGGCGGCGCGGATCCCGGGGACCTTGTTGGCGGCGATGCTGATCCCAACGCCGGTCGCACAGACCAGGATGCCAAGATGTGCCGTGCCCTCGACGACCCTCCGGGCCACTGCCTGCGCGAAATCGGGGTAATCGGTGGACTCGGTCGAGTGGGTGCCCAGATCCACATACGACAACCCTAACTGGTCGAGGATTGGCTTCAGGGATTCCTTGAGCGCGAAGCCGGCGTGGTCCGAACCGAGGGCGAATTCCGGCGTGGCGCGCTTGGCGGCATTCTCGACCCCGTGCCGTTCGATGAACTCGATCGCCGTGCGCACCCCGCGCTCGATCTGGTTCCGGGTCTCGACGTAGCCGTTCAGCGGACCGCCGATGGGATCGGCGATGTCCTTTTCGTAGGATTCCACCGAGTCATCGAACTCGCGCAGGAGGAACAGCTTTTCCGCGGCCTCGGGATGGTAGTACAGGATGCTCTCGGCATGACTGTGGGTCAGCGCAAAGAGATAGTCGGCTTCCCCGACCAACTGTGCGGTCAGCATCTGCGACCGATGCCCCGAGAGGTCCACGTCCACCTGACGCATGGCGGTGATCGCGTGGGGACTGGCCGGCTGGCCGTTGATGGCCCCCACACCCGCGGACGCGATGCGCCAACCCGGTTTCCCCGCCAGCGCGAGACGGGCGATGCCTTCGGCCATCGGGGAACGGCAGGTGTTGCCGGTACAGACAAACAGGAGCGACTTCATGCCAACGCAGGCGGCGAAGGTGGGAGCCGGGCCGAACACCGTCAACGCGGAACTCCCGGCGGCATGCAATTGGGTGCATCTTGGGTTTGTTGTAGCGGTTGCAGGCCCGCTGCCCCCAGCGGGTGTTTCCTCATCGCCGCCTGAGGGCAGGCGGCCTACAGCCATGACCAACTCAAGATGCACCCCATGCAGTTGCCCTTCGGTAGGCGTCCCTCCGACAGGCCTTACCAAAGGAACGACTGACTGGAGGCGACGGCTTTGCCGTCGCGCAGGAGGGTGGCCCGCCAGGCGGTCACATCGCCTACCTGGGTCCGGGCGGCTTCGGTCAGCGTGATCCGGCTCCAGCGGGCACCCCACCGGGGTGGATCGACCGGAGTGTTGAGGACGACGGCGTTGGTCCCAACGATTCCGCTCGCCCCGTTGGTTCCCGCGGAGGAACCCCTCAGCTCCAACCGGAGTTCCAAGGGGGTCGTGCCCTGACGCGGGGCGCTCCAATGGACATCAAACCGCATGCCGCCCACCAGCGCCGGCTTCGAGCGCAGGTGCGCCTGGTAGGCGTCGCGTTCATACAGGCTGGGATGGACCGAAGCGCGACCTTCGCGGTCGAGCAGGGACGGAAGGACCTTGCGGATCCGGGCGTCTGCTGCCCACACCGCAGGGAACGACCACGCGAGGATCACGGTCAACTGGGCGAGGCGGGCGAGACGTCCCATGGAATCAAGCTTCAGAAGCCGCGCGTCGGAATCTGCAGCAACGCCGGCCGGGGTTCCATCCGGACCGCCGCAGGCCGCTGTGGGGCCACTGGACCGATCGGCCCCAGGTTCGCCGACGGGTTGGGCTCAGCCAGGAACCCGGACGGTCTGGCCGCACCGGAAGCGGCGAACGGACTACCGAAGACGTTGGCGCTGGCGGCAGGTGCCTCGGGCCCGGCGAGCAGGGACTGGAACTGCTGCGACCGGGAGGGGGTGAGGGTGGACAGACCGAGGCTGTTCAGGCTGGGAGCGGACCCCTCAGGTCCGGCCGGCCCGGCCGTGGCTCCGGTCAGCAGTCGATCGAACACCGCGTTCCGCTCGTCCATCGCCGTTCGGCGGGTGTCTTCGAGCAGTGATCGTCCTGGATTCGAAAAAGGCCCCGATTCACTGAAGACTTCCTTGCCGCTGCGGGAGACCTCGGACGCTTTGCCTTTCAGGAGGCCGGTGGCTTCCCCAGTCCAGCTGCGGAAGGGAACGGCGCGGGCGGCTTCGCCGGATGCATCGCCTTCAAGCTCGGTCCCGTCCGGATTCTCACCTGGGTTCAGGCCGTTCTGGTTCTCGGAGGAGTTACCACGCTTGCCCGCATTCTGGGGGCCGCCGGGAGAGGGATCGGTCGCCCGCAGATAACGTTCGCCCGCTCCGGGAATGGC
>CAMCFL010000105.1 GCA_945873715.1 Akkermansia muciniphila | reverse complement strand
CACCTCGATCCGTCCGATGGTCTCCAGCGCCTCCCCCTCCGCGCAGCCGAACAACGCGATCTTCGAACCCAGGACCGTCTCCCCCGGGACCGCCGGAACCGGCATGTTCGGTGCCCGCTTGCTCCACACGGCGATCCGCCGCGGTTTCGACCGATCCATGGAATACGCCTGGAGAACGCTTCCCCAATCGGTCAGCCGCGCGGCATAAGGACGGTCGGCGCTGCCCTCGTCGTTGTCCGGGTAACCCCCCAGCGTCTTGAGGTTCAGCGCCTGGAGTCCAACGGCGAACTCACCGTCCCGGACGACCCCGACGACTTCTCCGACGGTCTTCCGGACGGGGGTGGGAACCGGACCCCACAAGGCCAGCGTCACGCGCCCCACCGCCCCGGCCGGGTCCAGCCCAACCAATTCAAGGGTCAGATGACTGTCCCGCGATTCCACGCGGATCCGAGCCGTCACCCCCGCTGTCCCGTAACCCAGTGAAAGCTCCCGCGAGGCGGCATCCCAGAGCGCGGTCGCCGGCGCATGGAGCGAGCCGTCGACACGCACGCTCAGGATGGGGGCCGGCTGGTTGGTCGCGAGGTACTCGCGTCCATCGGAACGTCGCGCAATCGATTCCCACGCGCCATTCCTGCCCGGCTGGAACGTCGCCCCCGAAGTCTGCCATCGCGTCAAAGGTGCCGCGGTCGCCGACGCAACCACCATGATCCAGAAGGTGGCCGCCGAGACGACGCGCCGAAACAAGCCAACAAACATGTGTTCGACCTTAAGGAACGGGCCATCCGATCACCATCGCGAAGCGGGCCGGCGGGATGCGCCGGCAAACTCGGTCCACGGTCTGGATGCGCCTTCGACGGCGCGGCCTGATCCGGCTATTGATCTTCCATGACCGCATTCGCTCGCACCCCACTGGGCCGATTCGTCGTGACGGCCCTCGTGCTTGGAGGGGCGGTGCTGCATTGCCAGACCCCGGCTGGGCCCGATCCCACGGCGACGTGGATGAACTGGCGGGGACCTCTGCACTCGGGGGTCGCTCCGCGAGCGGATCCGCCGGTCGAATGGACCGAGACCAAGAATGTCCGTTGGAAGAAGCCGATCCTGGGAAAGGCCCATTCGTCCCCGATCGTGGTCGGTGGTGAGGTGTTTATGATCTCGGCGGTCCCGGTGGGGGAGGCGGTTCCGGCCGTGTTCGACCAGGCTCCGGGTACCCATGACAACACCGGGGTAACCCACCGGCACCAGTTCATCGTCCAGGCGTTGTCGCGGAAGAATGGAAGCGAAGTCTGGCGTCGGGTGCTCAAGGAAGAGTTCCCGCACGAAGGCGGCCATGTGACGGGCAGTCTGGCGTCGAACTCGCCGACCAGCGACGGCGAGCGGCTGTATGTCTTCCTGGGATCACGTGGCCTCCATTGTCTCGATCTCCAGGGCCGGGAACTGTGGCGTCGCGATCTGGGGCGCATGGACACCCTCCATGCCCATGGCGAGGGCAGTTCACCGGTCGTTCATGGCGATCTGCTTCTGGTTTGTTGGGACCACGAGGGGGATTCCTTCCTGCAGGCCTTTGACAAGCGGACCGGCGAGTCACGCTGGCGGACGGCGCGCGACGAGAAGACCTCGTGGTCCACTCCCCTCGTCGTCGAGCACGCCGGGAAGACGCAGATCGTTGTCAGCGCCACCAAGCGGATCCGCGGCTACAACTTCCTGACTGGAACCCAACTCTGGGAATGTGCCGGCCTGACCGACAATGTGGTGTCGTCGCCGGTCCATCGGAACGGGATCGTCGTCGCGGGGAACAGCTATTACCAGCAAGCCATGGTGGCCATCCGGCTCGACGGCGCGAAGGGCGATCTCACCGGCACCGATCGGGTCGCGTGGAAGCTCGGGCGGCTGACGCCCTACGTCTCCTCGCCGTTGCTCTACGGCGACACGCTCTACTTCATCCGACACAACCAGAACGTCCTGTCGCGACTCGATCCGGATACGGGTCAGCCGCGGGGTGAACCCCTGCGACTCGATGGGATCCGCGACTTCATCTTTTCCTCGCCGGTGGCTGCGGCGGAGCGGATCTACGTTACGGCCCGGGACGGAGTGACGGTCGTCCTCAAGCACGATCGCGGGAATGCGGTCCTGGCAGTCAATCGACTCGACGACACCTTCAGTGCGACCGCGGCCGTGGTGGATGGGGAATTGTACCTGCGCGGCGAACGCTTTCTGTACTGTCTGGCGAGGTAGAACGGGGGTATCCGGCGGCCCGCCGGCACCTCAGAGCGGCCAGACGACCCCTCCAGCAATCCATGGAGGGTTTTCAGGGAACGAACCGAGCGGGCCGCCCATTCCCACCTTCCCTAACCGCAGTCCCACTGCGAAGGCGGACCAAGGATCCGTCTTGCGACCCACATCACGGCATTCAACCCTTCACGCATGGCCGCTTTGTCCCCTTCCTTTCGCGCCACGGTCATCGCGGTGAGCTTTCTCACGGCAACCGTGCTCTGGGCGGGGTGTGGAACACCGACGCCCTTCGGGGTGCCGGCATCCGTTCCGCTGATCCAACCGGGTGCCCTTGCGCAGAAGCAGGACCTGGCCGGGATCGAGAACGCCTTCCAGCTGGGGCCGAGATTGTGGTCGGGAGGTGAACCCCACGGGGATGTCGCCTTTGCCGCCCTGGCCGCGGTCGGGGTGAGGACGGTGGTTTCGGTCGATGGAGCCCGACCCGATGTCGATGCGGCCCGTCGCCATGGGCTTCGGTACGTTCACGTCCCCATCGGGTACGATGGAGTTCCTTCCAGAGCGGTCGCCTCACTGGCGGCCCTTTCGAAGACGAAGGATGGAGGGTTGTTCGTCCATTGCCATCACGGCAGGCATCGTGGGCCATCCGCCGCCGCCCTGATCGCACGTGCTGCCGGAGCCTGGGACCCGGCACAGGCGGAGGCTTGGCAGAAGTTGGCCGGGACGTCGGCCGACTACCCTGGGTTGTATCGGTCGGTCCGGGATTTCCAGATGCCATCCGACGCGGCGGTGGAGTCCGCCGGGCGGAATCAGAAGTCCGCCGTGAAGCCTGCCGGGCTGGTCGAATCAATGGTGATCGTGGATGGCCAGACGGAGGCGTTGGCGGACATGAAGAGAGTCGGGTGGAAGCCGACTCCCGCATTGCCGGACGAGACTCCCGTGCAGGCAGCACGTCTTCTGCACGAGCAGTTCAGGGAAGGCGTCCGGCTGGGTCTTGGACCGAAGGATCCGGCGTTCGTGCAGGCGATGAAAGCCGGCGAGAGCTCGTCGTTCGCCCTGGAATCCGCGCTGAGATCCGGCGACCGGGTCGCAGCGGATGCCGCGTGGAAACAGATCAAGGACGGATGCGTCGCCTGTCATCAACGATGGCGGAACGATCGCTGAGCCGGCGGCCTGAAGTCCCTTGGCCAGCGATGACGGCCATCGCCATGGAAGCGGGACTCCTTGGGTTTCCAGATCTCACTGAGCGCAGTCGAGTCGTCACTCTGGCGGCGGCATTTGCTTGCCGAGCTTCAGGTATTCCCAGAGCGCCTGAATCGTCTTGGGTCCGTTGCCCTCGTAGAATTCGGGGAGAGGACTGTTTCCCTGCTCATCAAAGTACACTGGCATCTTGGTGGTGGGGTCCACGCTCAAGGGGCTGCGGATCCAGCGGCGGAAGTATTCTGGTTGGAGCCGCTCGAAGGAGAGGGCCAGGTTGATCCCGGGTGCTTCGAACACCGCCGTCGCTCCGAACTCGGCGACGCCATGGCAGGAGATGCACGAGAAGCCCCCGTTGGCCCCGGTCAGTTTCCGCCCCTTCGCCGCGTCTTCGGCGACGCTCTGGGTATCGGCGATGGATTGGGTAGGTTGACCGTGCCGGGTGGAAAGACCCTCAGCCAGGTGCCGGGCATAAGCCGGGAACGCCGGCATGCGGGCTTCGAGCCAGGGCCGCGGCTTGCCGGTGTCCTGCCCGCCAATGAAGCCAGCGGCCCATTCGGTCTTCAGCTTGCCCCCGAGAAGCTCCCAAGCCGGAAACCCCTCATGCTTTCCATGGCACTCGGCGCAGTGCAAAGCCTCGGATTGGCGACTCAGGAACTCCGCGGACGAATGCCTCTGGAGCGAGGAACGATCCGACTTCGCGAAGGCTCGCAACGCATCGCGTTGCTCCGGGGTGAACGGATAGGCAGGCGACTTCGATCCTGCAACCGGAGCCTCGGCAAGGCACCCCGCCGTCCAGCGGTCGGCACCGAGTTCGGAGAGGGGTTTGGCGGCGAGGGAGGAATTGCTGCCTTCCAAGGCGTGGCAGTTCAGGCAACCCGTGGTCTCGACGAGCTTCCGTCCCTTGTCGCGCAAGGCTGCGTCGTCCGGGGCGGCCTTGTCTTCGGAGGGCTCCGCGTGGGTGAGCAGGAAGGAAGACAGGTTCGAGGCCTCCTCGGCGTTCAGGTGGAAGTCCGGCATGCGGATCCAGGAGAAGTGTTCAGAGGGCTTCTGCAGGAATGCTGCGAGGGCACCCGGTTTGAACTTCGCCTTCACCTGCTTCTGCGAGATCTTGGTCGGCACCTTCTCGGTGCCGTCGGGCGGGTTGTGACAGGCCGTGCAGAGCAGCTTCTCGTAAAGACCCTTGCCGACTTCAGCATCTCCGTCCTTGGCCGCAGGGACGTCACCGCCGAGGGACGCCAGATAGGCGGCGATCGCCTCGGAATTGGCCTGGGCCTCGGCGCCATGGAACAGTTTCGG
Organism: Akkermansia muciniphila; assembly: GCA_945873715.1. GTDB lineage: Bacteria > Verrucomicrobiota > Verrucomicrobiia > Limisphaerales > UBA9464 > UBA6176. The sequence goes on along the minus strand of CAMCFL010000105.1, from coordinate 3,824 downwards.
CATCGCCGTACCCGGGCGAACCGCGGAGGGATCGGCAATCCACTTGGCCATCCACGCGAACCCACGTCGCGCCCCGATGCCCTTGAGCGACGGCGCATCCATCGACAACTCGGGCATGCGGCTGCCGGCTCCGGCATCATGGCAGCGGATACAACGGCCTTCGGCGAAGAGATCCCGACCCAGATGCAGCGCGGTCGCGGTCTTCAGGTTCTCGGAGGGATCGTGCGAAAGCGACGTGAGCGGGATTGGGTTTCGCGGAGTCTCGGAGTTCGACCAGTAAAGACGGATGAAGGCTTCGCCTTGCGAAGGACTCTTGTAGCTGACCTTGAGGACGTTCGCTCCCTTGTTGAGCTTCACTGGCTGGCTGTTCAGGGGCTTCGCAGCCTCTGCGGGGCCGGCAAGCACCAAGGCCCCGTTGACCTCCAGGGTCACTTCCCCCACCGCCTCGACATGGAACGAATACTCGGAACGCAGCTCGGAGCTGACATAACCCGACCAGGTTGCGGTGAAGCTCCCCGGTGGAACAAAGGGGGACGCCGTCTCCCCGGACGACACATGCAATTGAACGCCCGGCCAGACGGTGTGATCGACGGCCGCGCCATTCCCGATCATGACGGCCAACCCGGCCGGCTTGTCTGCTCCCAGCATCCCCGGAAGGGCAGTCAGGACAACGCACAGCAGGATGAAACCGTGGACCCGGGTGAAAGGCGACATCGGGGCGAGGTTATGCACCGCGCTCTGACGGTCAAGAATGCCGCCGTCATCAGATGGGATGGGGCGCTGAAATCGGGACTCCCCGCCGGCAGGTGGTTGCGTGCATCCTGTGGGGCCGTGCACCGCATCTACTGCGATTACAACGCCACCACACCGATGGACCCATCCGTGCGCGACGTGCTGGTGTCGACCCTCGACCGCGCCTGGGCCAATCCGTCCAGCATCCATCTCGCCGGGCGGCAGGCCCGGGAGGTCCTCGACGATGCGCGTTACCGGATGGCAAAAGTCTGGCAATGCCGGCCGAGTGAGGTGGTCTTCACCAGCGGCGGGACCGAGGCCAACAATCTGGCGATCCTCGGAACGGCCCGGCTGAATCGTCACCGAGGGCGGCATCTCGTCACTTCCACCGTCGAGCACCATGCCGTGCTTCACGCCTGCGACTACCTGGAGCGGCACGAAGGCTTTGAGGTGACGCGCGTGCGCGTGGATCCCGACGGGCGGGTGGATCCAGCCGACGTGGCCCGGGCCCTCCGACCGGATACGATCCTGGTCTCGGTGATGACGGCGAACAACGAGGTCGGTACGGTCCAACCGGTGGCGGAAATCGGATCCCTCTGCCGGGGTCGGGGAGTCATTTTCCACACCGACGCGGTCCAGGCGATGGGCAAGCTGCCTTTTACCGGAATGCCCTCGTTCGAGGCGGACCTGGTCGCGGTCTGTGCCCACAAGTTTCATGGCCCGAAAGGAGCGGGTGCTCTCTACGTCCGTTCTCCCCTGTTGCCGCATCCCATCCTCCATGGGGGTGGACATGAGAATGAACGGCGGGCGGGGACGGAGAATGTCGCGGCCTGGGTGGGTTTGGTGGCAGCCTTCGAACGTTTCGTTCCGGAGCCGGTGTTTGATCCGGCCCGCCTGCGGACCCTGACGGAGCGTCTCGCGGGCGCGGCGACATCGATCCCGGGAGTCCATCGGCGCGGGCCGGTGGAGGGACGTCTTTCCAATACCCTTTCATTCTCGGTGGAAAGGGCGGATGCGATCGTCCTGCTGGCCAACCTGGATCTCGAAGGCGTGTGCGCATCGAGCGGATCCGCCTGCTCGGCGGGATCGCTGGAGCCCAGCCACGTGTTGCAGGCCATGGGCGTGCCATTCGCCGAATGTCAGGCGCTGGTCCGCTTCAGTCTGGGGCGCGAGAACACCGAGGAAGAGATCCAACGGATCATCGAGCTTCTGCCCGAGGTGGTGCGCCGGTCTCGCGGCGGATGAGGTCCGTCTACGGTCGCGGGAGAGGATTCGCGGGAAAAACGTGACGAACCCGTGAAGGCTCCCCTGTCCAAGGGCGGGATCCCGGCCATGGGCACAGCAATGGCTGATCGGAAGAGTGTCCGTTCTCCCGCGTGGGGAGCCGGCTTGAGTTGCGGATCGGTTGAGGCGCCCTGCGGGCAACAGCGGGGTGCCTGATAGGCGTTTTAAGGGGGACGCCGATCCGTCCGATCGGACCGATCAGACAGATCCCTGGGATCTTCGCCACCGGCCGGCAAGCTCCAGTCTTGCCTCCACCTTCGTCGCGCGGGCACTGTCGGGCGAAATTTCTACCGATATGGCTGAACTCAACGGCAATCTCTTGGTCGCCCAATCGGGTGGTCCCACCAGCGTCATCAACGCCAGCATCGCAGGTGTCATCACCGAAGCTGGGCATCACGAGTGCATCGAGGAGATCTACGGGGGCCTGAATGGCATCCTGGGAATCCTCAACGAGGAACTGATTGATCTGGGCGACGAGAAGCGCAGCGCCATCGAAGGCCTGCGTTACACCCCCGCCGCCGCGCTGGGCACCTGCCGCTACAAGATCGATTTCAAGAAGAAGCCCGAGAAGGCCGCGAAGGACATGGACCGTCTGTTCGAGGTGTTCCAGGCCCACAACATCCGGTTCTTCTTCTACGCCGGCGGCAACGATTCGCAGGACACCGCCCACAAGATCCATCTGGAGGCGGTCAAGCGCGGCTACGATATGCGCGTCATGGGCGTGCCCAAGACCATCGACAACGATCTTCCCATCACCGATCACTGCCCGGGCTACGGCTCGGTGGTGAAGTACAATTGCGCCACCGTCACCGAGGTTGGCCTCGACGTCGGATCGATGGCCACCGATGACGGCTCCTGCTGCATCGTCGAAGTCATGGGCCGTGCCGCTGGCTGGATTGCCGCCGGGACCGTTCTGGCGAAGCAGGGCGATGCCGCCCGCCCGCCCCACATCATCCTCCTTCCGGAGATTCCCTTCGATGAGGACGCCTTCCTGGCCAAGGTGAAGGAGACGGTCGCCACCCAGAAGTACTGCATCGTGGTGTGCGGTGAAGGAGTGAAGAATGCCGCGGGCGAGGAGATTGGAGCGGACAAGACCCGGTTGGATGCCTTCGGGCACGCGGTGCTGGCCGGAGCCTCCGAAAAGCTCAAGGAGATCGTTCAGGGCCGACTGAACCTGAAGACCCGCACGGTCCTGCTCGGTTATGCCCAGCGCGCCGCCGCCCACTTCGCCAGTCAGACCGATTCCGACGAGGCCTTCGCCTGCGGAACGGCCGCGGTCAAGGCCGCCTGCAATGGCAAGTCGGGTCTGATGCCCAAGATCGTCCGGCTCAGCTCCAAGCCCTACCGCTGGACCATCGAACTGGAGGACCTCGGCAACATCGCCAATGTGGAACACTTCATTCCCCGCGACTGGATCAGCGAGGATGGGTTCCTGCCGAACGAGAAGTTCGTCGAGTATGCCGCCCCACTCATCGTGGGCGAGGTCAAGGTGCCGACCAAGGATGGTCTCCCCCAGTACGTGACGTTGACGCGGAGCCCGGTGGAAAAGCAGCTCCCCGCCCGCGGTTGACCGTGGGAAGGCGAGACTCACGGGCAGGAGGGACGGGGGTGCATCCTGCCGCTGCCCCCGTCTGAGTCCGCACGCATCCACGACGGTCTCGGGAACGGAGCCGGCTCAGAGGAGCCGAGCGAAATTGTTGGCGAACCACACTCCCAACAGGGCGATGCAGGTGATGGCAATCCCGATCGCCATCAGCGCGACCCACCAACCCGGGGGAATCCGCAAGGGACCGGCGTCGATCACCGCT
>CAMCFL010000104.1 GCA_945873715.1 Akkermansia muciniphila | reverse complement strand
CCCGAGACGGCTTCGCGTGAAAACCAGACATGCTCCGAGAGCGCGAGCCCAAGAGGATCGCGATCCGACCGCATGATGGGGTCGGTCAGCGCGCCGCGTTGCCACGGTTTGACGGTCTGACAACCGCTGGTCAGCAGCCCGAGTGCCAGCAGGGACAGCAAAGGTAAAAAGCGGAGAAAGAGGGGTCTCATGGGATGGGAGGTGGTCCGGCTTCGGACCAGGAGGGTCCGTTTTACTTCTTGAGCAGTTGGTCCAGTTGAGCCGCGTACTTCGCCCGGACCTTTTCGCCTTCGAATCCCTCATGCACGGCGCTGACCTTGCCGTCCGCGGCGATGACGAACGACATGGGGATCCCCCCAATGCCGAGTTTCTCGGCCAGCTTGCCCTTGGGATCACGGACCACGGCGAAGGGAATCGGGTTCTTCTTCAGGTAGGCGTCCATGTCGGACTGTTTCTCATCGAGACTGACGGCGATGAACACGACCCCCTTGGGGGCGTACTCCTTGTTGAGATCGGCGAGGACGGGCAGCGCTTTCTTGCAGGGACCGCACCAGGAGGCCCAGAAGTCGACGACGACCACCTTGCCGGCCAGATCGGGAACCTTGCCTTCCAGGCCCGCCTGGGCGAGGTCGGGGAAAGTCTCACCGGTCTTGGGGGTGCCGGCGAGGGCGACGAACCCGAGGGTCGCCGCCGCCAGGGTTGCGGTCATCCAACGATTAAACTGCCTGCGAGACGTGTTCATAGAATCTGGGGGACGTGACAATGCCTTGAGAGGTGAGGATACAGCCTTCGACACCGGGAGTAGCAGCGAGGAGACGGCGCCCCTCGTCGGGACCTAGCACACACAGTGCCGTGCTCAGCATCCCGGCCTGGGTACAGCTGGGAGCCATGACACTGGCGGCCAAAACACCGTTGTCCACCGGACGCCCGGTGCGCGGGTCGAGAATGTGGCCAAAGCGCCGGCCGCCCTGGGTGAAGCCCCGGAGGTAATCTCCGGAAGTGGCGACTGCGCCCTCGCGGAGGATCAGATGGTTCCACGGTTGGCCGGGTGACTTCGGATCTTCGAGCCCGATCTTCCACGCCGGCCGCCCATCCGTGGGCAGGCCAAGCACCCGGATGTCGGCCCCGAAATCGACGAGGGCCGAACTGACCCCGAGCGAAGCCAGCAACAGGATGACCTGATCCACGGCGAATTCCTTGCCGACACCCCCCAGGTCGATGGCCATCCCCGACATGGGCAGCCGGATCCGACCGGGTGCGAGCTGGATCCGGGTCCATCCGACCCGGGTCCGGGCATCGGCGATCTCGGCGTCGGAGGGGATCCGTGCGGATTTCCAGTCCCAGATCCGGACCAGCGGCAGAGCGGAGGGGTCGAGGAGCCCGCGGCTCAGGTAGACCAGTTGGCCGCAGAGGGCCAGGAGTTGGGAGGCTTCCGGATCCAGGGCGATCCATCCGCCGCCGGAGTGGGCGTTGATCTGTGAGATCCAGCTGGTGGGAAGGAACCGGGAGTAACGCGCTTCGAAGGTGGCGATCCAGCCAAGAACCGCATCGGCCACCGGGCGTGCGGAACCCGGATCGGCGAAGGAGACCCGACACCGCGTCCCCATGGCCTGGAAGGTCAGTTCGGAAACGGCTCCCACGGACTCGAGCCGGGCGGTACCGCGGATGCGCGTGAGGACCTCGGACACCGGCGGTGGTGCGAGGAGCGTCAGCGGCGGCGCGTCGGACACAGGCTGGGACGAGAGAGGCATGATCGTGCGAGGGCGGCGGCTCACCACTTGCCGTTGAGTCCGATGGTGAAGATGTGGGCGTCCGGATACATCGCCTGGGGCGTCACTCCATTGAGTCCCTGCATGTCGTAACGCTTGTAGCCCAGCAGGAGGGAGACCTGCTCGTGCAACTCGATCATGACGCTGACGCCATAGGTCAGGGTCTGCAGTTCCGTCAGGCGGTAGTCCGCGGAGTAGTACTCGGGATACGCCGGCACCGTGATGATCTGGTGGTTGGCGGGATCGTCGAGGGCCGTCTGAAAGCCGTCCTCGCCTTCGGCCCCGACGAAATTGTTGGCGGTATCAAAGGCCACCCGGGAACCGGCGAATCCCGGGTCGGAGTTCACCCGGAGCCGGTAGAAGTCGGCTTCGGTCTGGTAATGGTAGCGGAAGAGGGGCGAGACCGTGACGCGCTTCCAGAGCCGCTGATTCCAGGTGAGTTGGACGGTGTGTCCGATCACGCCCCAGTCATCGTGGTGGAAGCGGTAGTTGGCATCGAGCGAACCGTTGACCGGCGCGAACAGGTGGGTGATGCCGGCAAAGGCCACCTGCTTGAACTTGTGGTTCGGCCGGCGCTCCGCGTCGTTGGTCACGTCAGGGCGCGTGTCGAAGTCCGAGCCGTCATAGGGACCGTAGGGCGGCAGGTCGATCGAGACGTTCACGCCCTTGTACGGGTCGGTGAGGTAGCCGTCGGCGTAGCCGAAAGTGACGTTGAACGTGACCACGGTTCGCGGCCCGAGGACCTGATTGATTCCCACCAGGAAATCCCAGGTGCCCTTGTAATTGTAGTAGCTCCAGCCGCGCCGGCTGACGTCGTCGAAGTTGCGGGCGATCCCGAGATTCAGCGTGGTGTTGCGCTGGTTGAAGTCGATGGCCTCGCTGAGCGACAGGCCCAGTGAGCGGTAGTCACTTTCCTCGCTGTACGCGATCTGCGGCGTCGTGAGGGTGCGCCCGGCGCGGATCGCCGTCTCGAAGAAGCCGGCGTTGCGCGCGTCCTCGATCTGGACCGACTCATACTTCCCGCCTGGCAAACCCGGTCCGCCGGTGGGCGTGGCTCCGGACAGGGCATCGTGGGTGTAGGAACCGCGGGCCGTGACTTTCTGATGCAGTTCGTACTCGAACCAGACGCTATGGGTCTGGACGCTCATCCGGCCATCATCCTCACGATAGTCCTCGTACCGGTACTCCGCCCGGTTCTCCGCCGCCGCCTTCCGGAGCGGGAAAAGCATCAGCATGCACGACAGCGCCCAGACCGAGAGCGTGGGTTTCCAGTGAGCCATGCGGGATCCGTCGACAGGGAGGAGATTCATGAGGGCTGGGAGTTGGAGAAGGGGTCGACGGAGGTGCCGCCTACTTTTTGGGATCCTGATTCGCGATGAAGTCCGCCTCGGTCAGGGAGGATTCCACGCCACCGGCGGGGATCTTCATCCGGGCGATCCAGAGCACGGCGTTGAGCAGGACCTTGCGCTGGTTGGCGTCGGTCCAGTTGTTGTGGGTGTGACCGCCGGTGAAGCCGAATCCGCGGCCGCCGTCCTCGCGTTCACAAACCCACATCATGGTCTCGGCGCGGCCGGCGTCGGCGATGATGTGATCATAGGGACCGCGCGGGTAAACATAGGGACCACGGCGGACCTTTTCATCGGCCGTGGCGACGAGGATCGGGGTGACGCCCTTCTGTCCGGGGACCCAGCGCATGTTGAAGTACCATTCGTCGTGGGTGGCGAAGGGCTTCACTCCCTCGGTGACCGCGTGTTTCGGGAGCGTCTTGAACTCGGGTTTCCACATTGGATTCACGCTGAACAGGTGCTCGTAATACCCGCCCACCCAGCGGTGCATCGCCTCGCCCGGTTCGCCCTTGGGCACTTCGACGCCGTAATGGGCAAAGCCCAGACCGACGCCCTTGCGTGCCAGGGCATCGAAAAGCTGGGTGCGATTGCCCTGCAGCGCCGGGTGTCCGCCGCCGCCATCGGCATAGATCACGACCGCATCGACGCCCTCAAAAGCGGTGGGGTCATCCACCCGCTTGTCGCCTTCCATCCGCGTAGGCCAACCGTTGGAGGCCACCAGGACGGTCAGGCCGGGAATGTTCTCCAGCGACTTCTGGAACAGCATCATCCCGGCCCGGAATTCGTGCATGCCCGGCGGATGACTGGGTTTGCCGGCGATCAGGAGGACCTTCTTCGGCGCGGACGTCTGACCGGTGACGCAGCCGGTGGCCGCCAGCATCGCAAGGGCGATCCACAAAAGGGGTTTCAGGAGGGAGTTCATGGCCGGAGTGTCACCCGGCAACGGCCCGTCCGGCAAGGGTCGGGGTTTGGGGGCTGGGCTCTGGGCTTTGCCGCGGAGAAGCGGTGAAGCGGAGCCCCGAAGTCCGCTCCGTCACGGCCTGGGACCTCGTCCTGCGACAGGCGTACCCGCCGGATGAAAGGATCACAAACCCTCGGGTCTCCGCTTCTCCGCTTCTCCGCGGCTATTCCCCGTCTTCGTTCGTTCCCCGTCAGCGCCCGTCCGCCGGCGGACGCAGCGCCCAGTGGGCCCCGATGCGGACGCTGTCGGTGATCGCCCGGGTGACCAGCCGCTTGGCGGCCTGGACCGCGGCGGGCAGTCGAAGTCCCCGGGCCAGATGGGCGGCAATCGCCGCCGAGTAGGTGCATCCGGTCCCGTGGGTCGAGACTCCCTTCACGAAGGGCGCGCGGAGCAGCCACTCGCGGCGTCCATCCCAGAACACATCCACGGCTTCGGCCGTGTTCTTCAGATGACCGCCCTTGACGAGAAACGCGCACTGATGCCGGCGATGCAATTCCCGTGCCGCATCGCGCAGATGGTCAAGGGTCGACAGCGGCGAGCCCAGCAGATGCGCCGCTTCATCGAGGTTCGGCGTGGCAATGGCGGCCAACGGCAGCAATTCATCGCGGATCGCCGCGATGGCCGCGGGTTTCAGCAGCACCGCCCCGCTGGTCGCGATCATCACCGGATCCACCACCAGCGGGGGCGCGCCCGGGAGGGTCCATTGGCGGACCACTTCCCGGACCAGACGGACGTCCCAGAGCATCCCGGACTTGGCGGCCTTGGGCGGGAGATGGCTGAAGAGGGCGTCGAGTTCGGCTCGGAGGAAGGCCGGGCTCACGCCTTCCACCGCCGTCACCCCCGCCGGAGTCGGATCCGGCAACGGTCAGGGCTATCGGCCAGCGTTCACGTCGAGGCATACCGGGGAAAGTGCACGGAGCCACGCGCCGTGTTCATCAAAAAAGCCGGTGTTTTATCCGCAGATGACGCAGATGGCGCAGATAACAAAGCCATTACGTGCCGAATCGCCCCCAGCCTGGGACCGCGGGCGTCCTCGTCCCCCACGGCAAGGGTGTGGCTTTCACGCCGGAGGCGTCCCAGCGATTAGCCCGGGGTGCGCGAAGCGTCACCCCGGGTCGTGCGCCCCAATTGATTCCCACCCCGGAGGGGTGGCAGAGCTGGCTGCAACCCCTCCGGGGTTGATTTTCCTTCCTCATCCAAACCCGGGGTGGCCCTTCGCTTACCCGGGGCTAATCGCTGCCATCCCTCCGGGACGAAGACGCCCGCGCCTTCATGCGGTGCTTTTGTGCACTCACGAGCCGCCCATTTCAAAATGAGAACTGCTGTCGAAGCAATGGGTTGATCTCGGCAGGCGAATGGATTCGAAGGAGTACCAGCCTCCCCTTGGCGGATGAACCCACGGGTGTCGCCTGAAAGGATGGCCGCCATTAGCCCGGATAACCCGCTTGCCTCGTGACCGTCGGAGTTCCCAGATTCGGGCTTCGCATGACCCACAAAGACGACTCGTTGCAGGTGCCTGGGAAGGTGATCGAGGTGCTGCCAGGCATGACCTTTCGTGTCGAGCTTCCCAACGGTCACGTGGTGCTGGCCCATGTCGCCAAGAAATGGCGAGCAACCCTCGCGCCCATCTCGGTCGGGGACCCGGTGCGCCTGGAGATGTCGTCCTACGATCTGAACGAGGGACGCATCGTGGTCGGCTAAAGCGTCGAGGCCTGCAAGAGCACGGGCCTGGGCGTGGAGGTCCAGTAGGAGAATCCCTTCAGTCGTAACCGGTAGCGGGGTTGGACCCGCCGCAGCCAGTCGATCATCTGCTCCGCGTGCTCGTCCACGTGGTAGGTCGTCACCGCGATCTGGGGGGCCGACTCGCGGATGGTCCGTTCCGCCCCTTTCAGCGCATCGAAGTCCGCGCCTTCGGCATCGATCTTGATCAGGTCCCGCTCCGACAGCCTGCGGCCCGACCGGGCAAGGAAGTCGTCGAGGCGCACGGATTCCACGACCACACCCTGGAACCCGGGCGGTGGGTTGAGTACGACCTGGCTGCTGTCGGCACCGAGGTCGGTGCGGAATCCGACCAGGCCGTTGTGGTTGCTCACCGCGCAGGGTTCGTGGGTGAGACCGGAGGTGATCCCGTTGGCGAGGGCGCCGCGGCGGAGCAGTTCCGCCATGGCCGGGAAGGGTTCGAAGGCGATGACTTCCCGGGCGAGTTTTTGCCGAAGTGCCCGGAAGGCGAACAACCCTTCGCAGGCACCGACATCAATGACCACCGAGTCCGGCCCGAGTCGGATGGGAGGCGTCGTGTAGCAGTGGGGGTTGGCTTCGCGCACCTCCTGTTCGAGTGCGTACCAGGTGTCGCAGGTCGAAGGTGACGGCCAGAAGAAATCGAGTCCCAGCGGGGCGACGTGCACCCGAAATCCCCCGGCGGGATCGTGCGAGGTCGTGGAGTGCCGCGCGAGCAGGCGGTCGCCCAGCGCGTGGCGGAGGCGCTGGGGAAGAAGGATGCGGCCAAGTCCCAGGGAAGCGTCCCCGGCCCCGAACAGGTCCGGATGCCGCCGGCGGAACCCGCGCCAGTATCGCCACGCGGTGAGCGTGTCACGGATCGGGCGGATGGACGGCAACTGCATGTCCCGGCGGTTGTCTCCGCGGGCACTCCCCGGGGGCAAGCCCCAAAGAGAGAACTCAGTGGCCAGTTCCCAGATACCAGACGCCAGAACTCTGCGTTCGAGAACTCAGTGGTCAGACTCCAGATGCCAGAGCTTGGGAGGGACGAGTGCCACGAGTCCGCATCAACGACCACAAGTCCGAAACTCCCCACAGGCAAGAATGGGGCGACTGGCCCCTGGCCCCTGGCATCTGACATCTGGCATCTGGCATCTGGCATCTGGCATCTGGCATCTGGCATCTGGCGTCTGGCGTCTGGCATCTGGCATCTGGCATCTGGCGTCTGGCGTCTGGCGTCTGGCGTCTGGGTTCTCCCCCCTGGCCCGGCTTTGCCCTTCCCCCATCCGGGATCGAGCCTATATTCCGTCTGCCATGCATTCAGTGACCACGGTGGTTCTCAGTCGCGATTGCGACGCCGTTCAGATTCCTGCCGGAAACGTTGTGACTCTTCCTGCCGGAACCGAGGTGGATATCACCCAGAAACTGGGAGGATCAATCACGGTACATGCCCTGGGCGGACTGTTCCGGATCGCGCCCAAGGATGCCGACGCCCTGGGAATGACCGTGGAGGTGCCGGGCACGCCGACGGTGACGGAGGGGAACATCGACGAGAAGATGGTCTGGGAGACGCTGCGGTCGTGTTACGACCCGGAAATCCCGGTGAACATCGTCGATCTCGGCCTGGTGTATGACATGGGCATCGAGGACCTCCCGTCGGGCAACAAGAAGATCTTCGTCAAGATGACCCTCACGGCTCCCGGATGCGGCATGGGAGCCACCATCGCCGGCGACGCTCAGCAGAAGCTCCTCTGCCTTCCCTCGGTGGAAGATGCCGGGGTGGAGATCGTCTGGGACCCGCCCTGGCACCAGAGCATGATCACGCCGGAGGGACGTCGATTGCTGGGCATCGAGTAGCCGGGAGCCTCTTGAGTTGGTTGTCCCGGTTGTAGGCCCGCTGCCCTCAGCAGGCGCTTTCACATCGCCGCCTGAGGGCAAGGCGGCCTACATCCATGCCCAACTCAAGATGCACCCCGACCAACACCCGGGCGTTTCCCTGCCTTGCCTTTGGCGCCGGGGCCTTCGTAAGTTCCCGGCCCCATGAGTCCTGGTGCAGATTACCTGAGTCGCAGTCGGCGTCTGGTGGAGACGGTCGAGGCCCAGTTGCCGGAAATCCGGATGGCCGCCCGCCTGTTCGCTGACACCATCCTCGCCGGACGCATGGTCCATCTGTTCGGTTCGGGACACAGCCGCATCCTGGTGGAGGAGATGTGGCCCAGGTACGGATCCTTCCCCGGGTTCAATCCGATCGTCGAATTGTCCCTCAGCTTCCACAACATGGTGGTGGGGGCCAATGGCCAACGGCAGGCGATGTTCCTCGAAAACGTTTCCGGACTGGCCGCCCGCATCCTGCGCAATTACGACCTGTCCCCCATCGACACCGCGCTGGTCGCGTCCTCGTCCGGTTGCAACATCGTGCCGATCGAGATGGCCGAGGAGTTCCGGCGACGTCGCGTGCGGGTCGTGGCCATCATTTCAAAACAGCACTCCGAGAAGAGCCAGAGCAAGCGCGCCGACGGCAAGAAGCTGCAGGACTTCGCCGAGATCGTCCTCGATACCGGGGCCCCGGTGGGCGATGCCATGGTGCGGATTCCCGGACTGGAGACGCCGGTGTCCCCGGGGTCCACGGTGGGCGGATGCCTGCTGGTGAACGCCATCAAGGCTGAGGTGGCCGACCGCCTGACCCGCGCGGGCAAGCCGCCGTTGGTTCTCACCGCGGGGGCCGTCGTTGGCACGGAGAAGGCCACCCAACTGTTCGAAGGCGCCTA
>CAMCFL010000103.1 GCA_945873715.1 Akkermansia muciniphila | reverse complement strand
TCCCGGCGAACTCGGACTTCGCCTTGAGCTGGGCGGGGGTGCCGTTGGCCACGATCTGACCCCGGTCGATGATGATGGCTCGCGAGCAGCATGCCTCGACCTCCTCGAGGATGTGGGTGCTGAAAATGATGATCTTCTTCTCACCCATGCGCCGGATCAGCTGGCGCACCTCAAACTTCTGGTTGGGATCCAGACCATCGGTCGGTTCATCCAGGATCAGGATCTCCGGGTCGTGGATCAGGGCCTGAGCCAGGCAGGTCCGATGCCGGTATCCCTTGGACAGCGTGTCCACCGACTGGTGCAAAACGTTTTCGAGGAAGCAGAGTCCGGTGACCCGGCGAACGGCATCGGTGCGTGCAGCACCGGAAAGGCCGCGGATTTCAGCCGCCCAATTGAGGAAGCCATGGACCGTCATGTCCGAATAACTGGGGGCACTCTCGGGCAGGTAACCCATCAGGCGCTTGGCGGCGAGCGGGTTCTCGGAGATGTCATGGCCGCCGACGGTCACGCGACCCGAAGTCGGGGGCATGAAGCCGGTCAGGATGCGCATGGTGGTGGACTTCCCCGCGCCATTCGGCCCGAGGAATCCCAGCACCTCTCCGGGTTTCACCTCGAATGAGACCCCATTCACGGCACGCTTGGAGCCAAACTCCTTTACGAGATTCTCAACAGTAATCATGTCGGATCGAAATTATGACCATTCCACACAGAAACGGGCCCGGGACAAACGCCCCGGTCCCCCGCCCCGTCCGATGACGGCGATTGTTCTCCTACGTGCGAACTGGCTTGGGGAAGTAGACAGCAGACCGGCTCGCCGTTCAAAAAGAACTTTGCCCGTTCGCTGCTGCATCCTGGGTTTGCTTTACCGGTTGTAGGCCCGCCGCCCTCAGCGGGCGCTTTCGCATCTCCGCCTGAGGGCAGGCGGCCTACCGCCTTGGAAAACCCGAAACGGGCCCCGCTCACTTGTTCTTCGACTTCTTTCTGGCGTCCTCGTTGCGCTTGTCGGCCTTGCGGTTTTCGGCGCGCTCGTTCTCCTCGAACTCCTGCTCGGCCACCCGCACTCCCGGCAACCGGGCGCGTTCCTCGTCCGCCATCGCCGCCGCCTCGGTGGGAGTCGGAAGCACGGTCGGACGCATCATGACCATCAGCTCGGTCCGGGATCCATTGCGGGACCGGGACGAGAAGAGATTGCCGAGGATCGGAACGCTGGAGAGCAACGGCACCCCCGATTTGGACCGGGAGGTGTTGGAGGTGATGTAGCCCCCAAGGAGGATCGCTTCCTTGTTCCGGACCGTGACCGTCGAGGAAGCCGAGCGGGTCTGGGTCGAGGGGATTTCATTGTTGTCCACCTTCACCGAGGGCCCGAGTTGGTCGATGGTCTGGTTGATCTCCATCACCACCAGACTGTCGGGCGTGATGAAGGGAATGACATCCAGGGCCACGCCGACGAACTGCCGCTGGATCTGGGTCGAGTTGCCGAACCCCGCACCACTGAAGGTGCCGGTGATGAACGGCACCTCGGAGCCTACCTGGAAGCTTCCCGGAGTGGCATGCGAGGTCAGGACCCGTGGACGTTGGACCACGTTGATCCGCGAGTCGGTCGCCAGGGCGTTGGCGGCGAGGTCCCAGTTCTTGCCCAATTGCATGAAGTAGGAGAGGCCGGCTGAAGCCGGGAAATTCGAGGCCGACGACGCCAGCCCACCCAGGAACGCCTGGCCGGTGCCGATGGTGTTCCCGCCATTGTTCATCACGCCCCCGCCTACGACATTTGGATCCGAGCCGAATTGCTTCGGACGTTGGCCGGCCGTGACGCCGTAGTTGAGGGTGTCGTTGATCGACACCTCCATGATGATGGCTTCGATCAGCACCTGGGCGAGGAGGGTGTCGACCTTGCTGACGACTTCCTTGATCTTGGCGATGTCCTTCTTGCGGGCGTAGACGATCAGGGAGTTGGAGCGTTGATCGGCCGTGATGTTGGCGTTCTGCATCAACTCACCGAGGGTTCCGAGACCGCCCCCAGCGGCACCGCCGCGGCCGGCATTGTTCAGGCGGCCCTGGAAGGTCTGTCCGCCGGTCGGCGTGCCGACCCGGACCGGCGCAGCGACTTGGTTCTGATAGAAACCGCCCCCGCTGCGATTGTTGAATCCGGACCCACCAAACCCACCTTGATTGAAGCCGCCTGATCGGTTGCCGCCGCTGCGGTTCCGGTTCCCTCCGAACCCACCCTGATTGAACCCGCCCTGATTGAAGCCACCCTGATTGAAGCCTCCGCCGGCACCCGTCGTGGATCCGGGCACTCCGCCACCACCGGAGCCGGTGATGACGCTTTGCAGGGTCTGGTTGATATCCTCGACCTTGCCGTAGCGGATGGGGATCACCTCGAGGATGAACTCGTCCTCCACTTCCACGTCGACCTTCTGGATGACCTCGAGCATCCGCTTCACGTTGATGGCGAAGTCGCGAAGGATGAGCGTCTTGGTGCTCTCCAGGGCGACGATGCCGTTGGCACCCTGGGCGGAGGCAAAGACCTTCACCAGTTCTGCGGCCTCCTTCGTGTCGATGTGCTTGACCTGAACCATGTGGGTGACGAACTGACTGGCCTCGGCGTAGTTGGTCGCCGCGGCCCCACTGAACTTCGCGCCCATCTGCAAGGCCTGCTGCGAAGGCACCACCAGGACGAAGTTGTCACCCGTGGGCACCGTCGTGATCAGATTCAACGCGAGAACCGTGTCGAGGGCCTGGATGGTTTCCTCCACCGACAACGGCTTGATGGGCCAGTAGGTGATCTGGGTAGTGAGATTGAGTCCCTGCCCCCGGAGCACCGTCCGTCCGGTCAACGGCGAATACCAGGCGTCCAGCACCTGCTCGAGCGCCATGTTCTTGAATTTCACCATCTCAACCAGGGCGGCGAGGTCCCCCTTGTCCCGAGCCTCCCGAGCCGCCTCGACTGCGGCGTCGTTGGCATCCTGGTCCGCGCTGCTGATCGGCCCGGCCGCCGGGTTGGCTGCACCGGGGCGGGCGGCGGCGTTCGCTCCGGGTACTCCGGTTCCCGGCCGGAACGTCGGAGCACCGGGTGCGGGAGTCGCGGAAGGACGTGCGATTGCCGGCGAGTTGGTCGCGCGTCGAAACTGCGAAGGCACCGCGATCCGGTTGGTGCCGGGCGCCGGAACCGCCGCGGCCGGGGTGGTCGGATTGGTCTGGGCGGTGGGAACACCCGGGGCGGCCACTGCGGCACCCGCGGCAGGTGGAGGCGGGATCACGGTCGTCTGGGCCGAGACACCGTCGGCGGCGGCCAGTACCGCGGCCATCCAGGTTGCGAGTTTGATCGCTTTCACGAGATTCCTTTACTTCGGGGGACGATTGGTAGTTGCCGAGCGCCCCCCGGGGGCGGCGGGTTTGGCGGCGGACGCCGTCCTCGAGGGAACGGGTGCAGCCTTCTTCTGGACGCTGGCCACCAGGGTCAGCGTCGTCTGGAGCTTGGTTTGGGACGGATCGAGTCGCAGGTTGGACACATCGCGGACGCGCACCATCGATTCGCCCGATCCCAGTTCGTAGAGAAAATCGACCAGTTCCGGTTCATCCGAAACCAGGGACACGGTCACCTGGATGTCATCGAAGAACTGATTGGTCTGACCGGTCGCGCTCCGGGCGGCTACCGTCGAAGGAATCATGCTGTTGATCTGGATCCCCGCCGTGGCGGCAGCCTTGTTGATGGTCTGCTGCAACTGGTTTGCCGCATCGTCACCGACGACCTGTCCGCCCCGGGATTGTAGCTCCGCCAGCCTTCGGACGTAGCCATTGGTCCTGGTGGTCTCGGCCAGGTAGCGGCTCTGGATGCGTCGGGTCTCTTCCTGCGATCGGGTGACTTCGGCGAACTCCTTGAAGTAAGGCCAGACGAACCAGTAATTGATCAGCAGCGCGGCCACCACCAGCGCGGCGAGCACCATGCGCCGTTCCTGCGGTTGAAGATTGAGGCGATCGAACCAAGCCGTCATTTGTCTCCCTTCGTATCCAGCCGGTGGAGTTCCGCCTCAAAGCTCCAGTTCGCAACCGTTCCGCGCACGGTCACCTGGGCGGGCTTGACCGCTCCGAACAGCTTCTGTTCGCGAACCTGCACCGCCGCGAGGTCCGAGTTGTAGCGGGTGACCTCCTCACGGGCGGTGGGATCCACGGTTCCATCCAGCCGCAAAGTCCGTCCGCGAATGAAATTCATGGAACCCAGGGTCATGGAGGTGGGCAGCTTTTCGACGGCCGCCTGCCAGCAATCGAGCGCGGCAAACCGCAGGTTCACCTGTTCCTCGAGGATGATCACCTGATCCTTCAACCGGAGCGCGTTGGTGTAGTGCTGGGCCAGGCCCCTCAAGTTCACCTTCTCGTCTTCCAGCTTTCCTTTCTGGAAGTTCAGCCACGCGAGATAGCAGAGGACCCCGACCAGATAGGTCACCCCGATGGTCCCCAGTCCGCGGATCCACAACCGATCGACAAAAGCCTGTCGATTCCTTACCGCCGTTTCCGGCGGGACCACCGTCAGTCCGCGCCCCGACAAGCCTTCCCGGGCGGTGTCTGCCGCCGTCACCGCGACCTCGCGCAAGGTCCGGTGTTCGACCGCCTGACCACTCCAGGCTGCCAGCGCCGGGGTCAGGATCTCGGCGGCCTCAGCATTCGAGACCAGTCGCACCACCGGGATGCCCCCACCCAGCCATCCATCCAATTCGGCGGCCCACGCCACGCGGGTCAGCGCGGCCGTCAGCACCTCGCCCCCCCCCGCCCCACTCGGCAGTCGCAAAACGTCGACCTGACGCCAGCGTCCACCGGTGCGCCACGCGGCGGTGACCAATCCGGGCGTGCCACCGGGATCGGTCACCACCCAAAGTCCGTCCTCCTTCGCCTGGGAAATCAATTCGCGGGCCAAGGCGACGTCCAAACGGTCCACGACGAATCCCCGGGCGCGGAGCGCATCCAACCGGGCTTCGACCGCATGGCGCGGGGCGATCACCACCAACACCGCGACGCCCCCTTCGGCGGCCTCGCCCATGACCTCGTAGCCGGCGACCACCTGGCTCGGCGGCAGCGGGGAGACCTTCTCCAATTGCATCTCGACCATCGCCCCCAGTTCCGCCGGATCTCCCCCCGGAAGCTCCACCAACCGCAGGCAGACGTCGTCGGCTGACAACCAGGCAACATCCAGTCGGGGTTGGAACAACAACTGCCAGTCGCGTCCACCAAGTTTCCCCGGAACCGCAGCGCCGCTGGCGAGCGCGACATCGCCGCCGGCCTGAACCCCATTCTTCGTCTTCTGGAAGACGAGAACCCGTCCTGCTCCCTCCCCGTCGAGCAGCACGTGACAGGAATTTTTCCGCGAAGAACGCCGACTCATCGGACACCCGCCCTCTCGTCACCAATCAGTCCCCGGACATGCTCCTCGCTCTGGGTGACCCGCAGGACTTCCTCCAGGGTGGTGATGCCCAGGCGCACCTTGCGCCAGCCATCCTCGCGAAGCGTACGCATCCCATCCTGCCGGGCCATGGCGCTGATGGTGGTCGCCGGTGCCCGATTCATGACCAGCGGCCGGATGCCTTCCGACATGGCCATCAGCTCGTGGATGCCGGTCCGGCCCTGATAGCCCAACTGCCGGCATTCCTCGCACCCAACGCCTTTGAAGAAGTCGGTGATATCGATCTGTGCCGCCGGAAAGCCGATCTTGCTCAGGTATTGTCGGTCCACCTTCTGAGGCGTCTTGCAATGGGTGCAGATGGTGCGGACGAGGCGCTGGGCCATGACGGCCTCCACGGACGACGCCACGAGAAACGGCTCAATCCCCATGTCGATCAGCCGGGTGAAAGCGCTGGGCGCATCGTTGGTGTGCAGCGTGCTGAACACCAGGTGACCGGTCAGGGAAGCCCGGATGGCAATCTCGGCCGTCTCCAGATCGCGGATTTCACCGACCATCACCACGTTGGGATCCTGTCGCAGGATGTGGCGAAGTCCGACGGCGAAGGTGAGTCCAATGTCGGCACGGACCGGAATCTGATTGATGCCCTTGAGCTCGTACTCGACCGGCTCCTCGATGGTGATGATCCGCTTGGTGACCGAGTTGATCGTCGACAGGAAGGCGTACAGGGTGGTCGATTTGCCCGAACCGGTGGGGCCGGTCACCAGGAAGATCCCGTGCGGCTTGACGATGATGTCCCTGATCTGGCCTTCCTCCTTCTCGCCAAACCCCAACCGGTCGAGTCCGAAGAAGATCTTTCCGCGGGTCAGGAGCCGGAGCGAAACCGACTCACCCCAGACCGTCGGAACGGTGGAGACGCGGATGTCGATCTCCTCCCCCTTGATCCGGACGTTGATCCGACCGTCCTGGGGGAGGCGCTTCTCGGCAATGTTCATCCCGCTCATGACCTTGATGCGGGAGATGAGCGCGGCCTGGTAGCGCTTGATCTGCGGGGGCAGCGGGGTCTGGTGCAGGATGCCGTCGATGCGGTATCGGATCCGCAGCTCATCCTCCGATGGCTCGAAATGAATGTCCGTCGCCCGGTCCTTGAACGCCTCCCAGATCACCTGGTTGACGAACTTGATGACCGAGGCGTCCTGATCGTCCCCGGTGATCTCCCGACTGTCGGCAATCTCGATCTCGATGGCGTCGGTCTCCGACATCTCGTCCAGGGTCTCGGCACCGACGCCGTAGTACCGCTTGAGGGACTTCTCGATCTCGGCCCTGGGGGCGAGGACGAACTCCACCGGCCCGCGCGCCTCGAACTGCACGGCACCCAGCATGGCGGCATCGAATGGATCGCTGACCGCCACCCGCAGCACGTCATTCTCCTGCGAGACCGGCATGGCGAAGTGCTGGAACGCCACCTTGGTGGAAATGCGCCGGCACACTTCGGTGGGAACAATCACTCCCTTGAGTTCCAGGTAGGGCCATCCGAGGGATTCCGCCAGGCGCTGGAGGAAGCCGTCCTCGGAAAGCCCAGCCTCCCGGGCGAAGAAAGTGAGCCGTGGTTCGGTGGAACCATTGTCAGCCGCCGCACGCCACGCGTGGGACCAGGAATCGACCTGGTCAGGGTTCGCCAAAGCGGCCCGGGCAAAGACTGACTTGAGTGACGTGAATGCCATCATGGATACGGCTGCCCCATTTGATCGTTGGCGACCCGGGAAAGTTGCGCCGGGAGTGAAAGTTCTCCTGCTCCAACTTCCAAGGCCAAACCTCCATCATTCCGCCCCAGGGTGCGTCTGGGGTTTGTGCCAACGGTTGTGGGCCCGCTGCCCTCAGCGGGCGTTTCGTTGCCGCCGCCTGAGGACAGGCGGCCTACATCCATCATAAACTCAATGGCCCAGCCCCGGTCACTTCCCCTGCTTGCGCTCGCGGTGCTGGAGTTCCCTCAGCGGACGCCACCCGATCCGGATCACCTTCTCGCGTTCCATCAGGGCCCGCATGTCTGCGTCCCGGGTAAAGACCTCGAACTCTTCCGACCGGGTCCGCCAACTGCCGGTGACCGCCTTGAGTTCGTCGGTCGGCATTCCGGCGTGGATGAACAACTCGGTCACACCGGGTTTGAGTTCCGACACCTTCCGCATCCAGTAGGCCTTCACGCCCTTCCCCTCGTCCTTCAGGTCGTCGTAGATGAAGTCGTCCGGAAACACGATCCCCCGGGCGGCAAACGCGCTCCGGACCGCACCGGCATTGCCTTTTTCCATCGTCGCCTGGGATGCCATCCGTACCGGAAGGTCAAACTCCACCGCCAGCTTCAGGTACTGTTCGAGGTAGGCCGGATGCAGCTGAAGGGTCCCCATGTGCGAATCCAGGTGGGTCACGTCGATCCCCGCCGCCAGTGCCATTCGGACCTGGGCCCGGGACTCCCGGTAAGCCTCCTCCGGCCGGGCCGCAGCGTACACTTGGGGAACCTCGTGCCAGAAATATCCGTCGGGATCAATCAACCCCGGCACCTCGGCACGGGGTGCCACCGGTCCCCAGCGGTACACCCGCCACTCGGAAGTCTGACACAGGTGCAGCCCAAAGTCCTTTTCCGGATGGGTCCGGGCATACTCTGCCATCTCGGTGAACCACGGACACGGGACCATGATCGTCGAGCTGGTCATCAACCCCCGCTCCATCGATTCAATCGTCGCCACGTTGGCGGTATGGCACATGCCACTGTCGTCGCCGTTGACGATCAGCAGGCGGGAACCGGCGGGATATCCCAACCGTTCGACCAGACTGGCGGTCTGGCCCCGGAGCGGGGCCATGGCCAGAAGGATCAGGACCAAAGGACGCAGCAGCGAATGCATGTTCAGGCCTTGGGCTTCAACTGCGGGAACAGGATGACGTCCCGGATGCTTTCCTGCCCGAGCAACATCATGCACAGCCGGTCAATCCCGATGCCGATCCCCCCCGCCGGAGGCATGCCATGCTCCAACGCGACCAGGAAGTCTTCATCCAGCTTCTGCTGTTCCCCACCCGCCTGCTGTTCCAACCGCTCCCGCTGCTCGATCGGATTGTTCTGCTCCGTGTAGCCCGGCGCGATTTCCTGCCCGTTGATGCAGCATTCGAACACCTCGACGGTCGTGGGATCGTCGAGAGAAAGCTTGGCCAACGGTACCAATTCCTTCGGCAGATGCGTGACGAAGGTCGGTTGGATCAGGGTCGGTTCGACCAACTTTTCGAACACCGCGCCGGTCACTTCGAAA
>CAMCFL010000102.1 GCA_945873715.1 Akkermansia muciniphila | reverse complement strand
GGCGAAGAGCGTGATGCGGTTGAGGGTGAATCCCCAGAGCAGGAAGACGAGCAGGGTCAACGCCAGCGTCGCGGGAATGGCCACGCCCACCACGCCCGATTCGCGCCAACCCAGCACGAGCCAGATCAGGACCACCACACTCACCACGGCGATCCCCATGTGGAGCAACAGCTCATTGGACTTCTCCGCAGCCGTCGCGCCGTAGTGACGGGTGATGCTCACCTCGAGATCGGCGGGCAGGATGCGCCCGCGTAGCGTGTCCACCTTCCGCAGAACCGCTTCCGCAACCGAGATGGCATTCGCCCCGGGGCGCTTGGCGATGCTCAGGGTCACGGCCGCCTCCTCTTCCCCCGTTCCCCCGGCCTGGCTGCCCCGTCCGTGGAACACGTACTGGGTGCCTTCCTCGGCTCCGTCCACCACCTCGGCCACTTCCCGCAGTGCCACCGGACGTCCCCCGGACACCCCAACGACGACCTGGCCCACCTCTTCCGGTCGGGTCAGGAACGCGCCCGTCTCCACCACGATCTCGCGGTTGGTGGCCGTCACCGTCCCCGAGCGGAACTGCCGGTTGGCCTGCTGCACCATGGGGATGATCCCCGCCGCCGTCAGCCCACGGGAGGAGAGCCGGACCGGATCCAGCAGCACCCGGACCTGTCGCCGGGCCCCGCCGATGATGGTGGTCTCGGCCACCTGCGGCACCTGCTTCACCGCGTCGTCCAACTGGGCGACGACCCGACGGAGGGCGAGGTGATCGTACCGCTTGCCGTGCAGGGTCAGCGCCAGGATCGGCACATCGTCGATCGACCGGGGCTTGATCAAGGGGAAGGTCACCCCGTGCGGAATGCGATCGAAGTTGGAACGGAGCTTCTCGCTGATCTTCACCAGGCTGGTGTCGGGATCCGATCCCACCTGGAACCGCACGATCACCAGCGCCTCCCCTTCGCGTGAGGTTGAGTAGAGGTATTCCACTCCCGGCACTTCCCAGAGCAGCTTCTCCATCGGGCGCGTCGCCCGTTCCTCCACCTCGCGCGCACCCGACCCAGGCATCGACACCATCACGTCGATCATGGGCACCCGGATCTGCGGTTCCTCTTCCCGCGGCAACAGAATGAGCGCGGCCAGACCGAGCAGGACCGACGCCACCACCAGCAGCGGGGTCAGCTTGGAATCGACGAACGCCGCGGCGACCCGTCCTGCCAGTCCGAGCGGACGCGCCGGTTCGCGGGCACTCATGGCGTCACCTCGAGCTTCTGGCCGTCGACCACCGACGCCACCCCGCCCACGACGACCCGCTCGCCCGGTTCCACTCCGGAGATCAATTCAACCGCGTCCCCCAGTACACGCCCGGTCCGCGCCAACCGGAGTCGTGCCGTGCCCTCGACGGCGATCATGACGAACTCCAGTTGCCCCCGGCGAAGCACGGCGGTCGTCGGAACCCGCAGGATTGGGGACGCGCCCAGCGGCACCGCGAGCCGGCCAAACTGACCGGATCGAACCCCCGCCGGATTCGTCAGGTCCACCTTCACCAGGAAGGTTCGGCTGACCGGATCCGCCGCTGGCGCGATCTCGGCGATCTTCCCCGTCAGGACCGTGTCGCGTCCCACCCGGACGGATACCGTCTGCTGCGGCTGCAACCGTTCGATCAGGGCTTCGCCCACGTCGGCTTCCAGGCGGAGTTCACCGGGCACTTCCAACTCCAGCAGCGGCCGTCCCGGTGTCGCCAGGTCGCCAACCTCCGCCAACTTCCGGCTGACGGCCGCGTCGAACGGCGCGACCACCCGGGCGTAGCCCAACATCGTCTCCGCTTCTGCCAACGCCGCGGTCGCCACCCGCCAACGCGATTCCACCACGTCAAACTCCTGGGGCGAGACGGTCTTCTGCTGCACCAACCCCTGGAAACGGTCGCGTTCCCGGGCCGACTGCTCCAGCACCACGCGGGCTTGCTCGCGTCGGGCCAGCAACTCGGGCGCTTCCAATTGGACCAAGAGATCTCCGGTCCGCACCGCCTGCCCCAGGCGGGACTCCAGACTCACGATCCGGCCCATGACCTTGGATTCCACCACCGTGCGGCGTTGCGCCCGGACGGTTCCCACCACTTCCTCCGTCCCGACGTAGGGCGTCCACTCCACGGTCTGGACCGTCACGCGGGCCGGGGACAGGAAAGCGCCCGGGGTCGGCACCGGGTCCGGGCGGCACCCGAGCCCGAAGCACACCGCGCAGACGATGGCCAGCCAGCGAGGCAAAGGGGGGAATGCCGTCTTCATCAGCTCAGGAGATAGGGCTCAGAGCGCGGTATCCTTGGAACCGGAACCCCCGCCGTTGCAGCAACCGCCACCGCCGGAGCCACCCTGCCCACCGCGCAGACGGTTGACGATCATCTCGGCGGGACAGAAACCGGTGAAGGCCGACTGGATCAGGTTGGCACCGACGAAGGCGGCCAGGATCAGCCAATTGGCATGGGCATAGCGCGAGAGCACGATGGAGGTGAGAACGAGGGTTCCGGCGAGGATACGAATGATCATTTCTGTCTTCATACAGACTATGAGTATAAAAGCATATGTGTTGACGCAAGCTGGATTTTGCACTTTTCTCTCCCCATGGCAAAATCGCCCGTCGCCCTCTCCGATGCGGCCCTCGAACTGGTCGCCGCCCGATTCCGGGTCCTCGGCGAACCGTCGCGCCTCCGTCTCCTCCAATCCCTCCGCAACGGCGAACTCAACGTTTCCCAACTCGTCGAGGCCACCAGCCTCACCCAGGCCAATACCTCCCGCCACCTCCAGGCCCTCGCCGAGGCCGGCATCGTCGGACGTCGCCGCGACGGTTCGAGCGTCTTCTACCACATCTCGGACCCGGGGATCTTCGAGCTGTGCAATGCGGTTTGCGGAAGCCTGCAACGCCGGGTGCAGATTCACGCCAGGGCCCTTTCGGCGTAAATTCTGCAGGCCCGCTGTCCTCAGCGGGCGCTTCGCTCCATCGCCGCCTGAGGGCAGGCGGCCTACATCCATCTCCGGTCTGTAGGCCCGCTGCCCTCAGCGGGCGCTTCGCTCCATCGCCGCCTGAGGGCAGGCGGCCTACATCCATCGCGCGCTCAGGACGCGGCCATCACCTCCGATGGCGATCGCGGAACCCGCGACGACTTGAAGCTTGAAACTGAAATCTTCCGTCCTCCACGACGCACACGCCGCCTTCCCATTCCCCCACGCCACCGGTAGCCTCGGTGCATGTCCCGTCGCACCTCTGCCATCGCCCCCAGTTGGTGGGATTACACCACGTTGGACGCCGAGCTCATTGATGCTGTGGCTCGGCTCTCGGCCAAGGATCTCCAGAAGCTTTCGCGTCCCGGATTTCAGGTGTGTTTCTACGATACCCTCGAAGACTTCTACCTCGCGGAGGCGCTGGAGTACGTCGAGGCCTGGCGTCGCAGCACGGCTGACAATCCGGTCGGCATCTGCGGCCCCATCGGGCCTACCGAGCAACTCCCGCTCGTCGCCCGGATCGTCAACGCCCTCCAACTGGATGTCCGCGCGGGTCACTTCTGGGGAATGGACGAATGGTTCGACGCCGCCACCGGCCTGGAAGTTCCCGTGACTCATCCCCTGAGCTTCGAGCGATGCGACCGCGAGTTCTGTTTCAACCGCATCGATCGCCGACTGCGGATGTCGGATGCCCATTTGCACTTCCCCAAGGCGGACACGGCGGCCTTCCGCGCGACCTGGGGGAGCGGAGTCCGCTGTGCGGTGATGCAGGGAGGCCAGGGCGACGTGAAACACTGGGCCTTCAACGATCCGCTGCCGCGAAAGGGGAAGCACCTCAACACTCCCCCTTCAAAGGAGGAATACCGCCGCCTCGCCACCCGCGTGGTCAACCTGCATCCCCTCACCATCGCCCAGAACGCCCGGACCTCCGGGGGCGGCAACATCTCGATGGTACCGACCCAGGCGATCACCGTCGGGCCGGTCGAGACTTGGCTGGCGGACAAGGTCTCCATCTGGCACGCCGGGAATCACGACAACCCATTCGGCCAACGACTGACCGCCTACATGATTTCCAAGGGCATCGTGGACACGGCGGTTCCCATGTCGTTGCTCGCCGATCATCCCAACGTGCAGTTCAACTATTTCCGCAGCGGGATCGGCTCGTGCAGCGTGGAGATGCACTGAGCCTCGACGGGGCTACGGGGCGTCCACAGATGACACAGATGACACAGATCCTGCGCCGCCTCCTGACGCTCGCGATCGGCGTTGCGGGGCTCTTCGCTCCCGCGATTGCGGTGGAACCCTTGCCCGCTTCCTTGCGGGCGGGTGCCGCCACGGCGGTCATCACGCCTCCGATTGGAACCGTGATGAACGGGGGGACGGCACCGGCGATCTCGACGCATGTCCACGACGAACTCCACGCCCGCGCCATCGTCCTGGAATCGGGAACGAACCGTCTCCTGTTCGTCCAGATCGACAACTGCCTGATCGATCGTCCGCTGATCGACCAGATGAAGGAACGGATCCGGCAGGCGGTCGGCATCGATCCCACCCGCATCTGCATCGCCGCGACCCACACCCACTCCGCGGGATCATTGACCGGTGCCCATCTGGCCGAGCCGGATGCCGCCTACCGGGCCTGGATTCCGGGGCCGGTGACCGACGCCGTCCGCCGTGCCGTCCATCAACTCGCTCCCGCCGAAGTGGCGTGGGGCAAGGGCACCCTGCCCCAGCATGTCTTCAACCGACGGATCCAGGTGAAGCCCGGGACGAGCTACACCAACCTGCTGGGACGAACCGGAGACCGGGTGAAGATGAACTGGTCCTCGCCCAGCCCGGAAGATCACGAGTTCGCCGGGCCCGTCGATCCCGAGGTCTCGCTGGTTTCGGTCCGGCATTCCGACGGGCATCCGATCGCCTTGCTCGCCAACTATTCCCTGCATTACGTGGGTGGCACCGGGCCGGGCGAACTGAGCGCCGATTACTTCGGCGAATTCTGCGATCGAATCACCGATCGACTGGGCGTCCCCCGACAGGATCCTCCGTTTGTCGCCCTGCTTTCCAACGGAACCAGTGGCGACATCAACAACAACGACTTCCGCCATCCCCGCCCCCGGATGCCACCTTACGCCCAGATCCATCGGGTGGCCGACGACCTCGCCAGCGAGGTGCACCGCGTACTCCGAACCCTCACCTATACGAATCGCGTCGCGCTCACGGCCCGTTCCGCGGAAGTCCCGGTGCGGGTCCGGAAGCCGTCGGCGGACGACGTTGCAACCGCCCGCCGCCTCCTCAACGGGCGCGGCGTCGATCAATTGCGGAGCTGGGTGGAGATCCACGCCCGGGATCAGGTGCTCCTGGCGGATTACCCCGATGAACTGAGCCTTCCGTTGCAGGTCTTCGGGATTGGTGCGCTTCGGATTGCCCAATGGCCGGGAGAGATCTTTGCCGAGAGCGGCCTGGCTCTGAAGAAGTACGCGCAGCCGAAGCCACTGGTGAACATCAGCCTGGCCAACGGTTGGTTTGGATACATCCCGCCACCGGGCCAACACGCGCTCGGTGCCTACGAGACCTGGCGGCTCCGGACCAGTCCGCTCGAAGCCGATGCGATTCCGCGACTGCTGGGAACCTTCCACGAACTGCTGAAGCCGTAGCCGGCCGGCCGCGGGAACTCCCTTCAAATCCCGAGCTTTTGCAGCTCACGATCGAGGTGCATCTGGAACGTCTGCAGGTCTTCCTGCGAGGGCCGGTAGCCGCGCTGGGCGGGGACCATGCCGAAACGTCCCTGCTGATCCAAATACCAGCCGGCCGTCTGACCGTCGCTGAACTTGACCGAACCGCTGGTCAGGGTCCCCGGACGGGTGACCGTGTCCACCGTGACCGAAACACCGCCGCCGGGGGCCACCCCTTCCGGAAGCACTCCCGGAAGACCCGCCGCCGGAACGCCCGCGGGCGCTGGGTCGATCCCTGCCGGAATCGGGGCCGGTGCCGGTGCCGGTTCCGGGGCCTTGGGCGGCTCCGGATCCTTCAATTGCACCCGGAGATCGTCCACGAGCATCCGGACCTCCATGTAGGTTCCCTTGACTCCAAAATCCTTCTCCAGGCGCTTCTGGAAATCCGACAGCTTCATCCCGTCCTCGAGCCAGCGGCGTGCGGCCTGCGCTTGTTCCTCCGTCAGTTGCATGGCGTCCACGTTAGGAACCACGCGTCCCAACCGCAAGACCGGCAAACAACAGCGTCAGCGCCGTGAAAGTCAGGGTCGTGAGGTGATAGCCCAACCGGAGCCAGCCGTTGGTGAGGAACTCCCGGACGTCGAAGACCAGGAACTGCACCCCCAACCGGGCTCCGTGAAAGACCGCGATGGCTCCGCAAACCGCGCGTGACATGCGGGATCCGTCCGCCAACTCCGGAGCCATGAACAGGCAGACCAAGGCAAACGCGGCCAGCATGCCCCCCACGAATCCCGCGTAGACCGCGAACAACTGCCGGTGGAAGGGGCGCAATGTCGCGCGACTCGCTTCGAACCCGGTCACCCACATCATCATCCCTCCGGCCGTCAGCAGTCCCACGTGCGCCAATCCCGACAGTTGAATCCAGTATACCAGCTTCATCTCAGTATCCTTCCCCGTTCAACCAGCGCACAAACGGCACGACCACCCGCACGGCAAATGCCCTTGGGAACAGCAAGCCGACCGGCACCAGCGCTACCAGCGCCGTCACCAGCCACCCGCGGAACCCACGGTCCCAGCCCGCCCGGCGCATCCCGCGCCGTCGCTGGACCATCATCCCGACGGCTTGCAAAAGGAAGTAGGCGGTGGGTCCGCCGTATCCAGCGCCAGCCGGAACCGTAATCACCAGGTCATGGACGAGGCCCGACACCAGAAAGACCGCAGTGGCACCCGCGCTTGCCCCCCAGCGTCGGCTGACCGGATCAAAGCACCACAGTCGCGCCACATCGTGAAACCCGCGGTTCCACCGGCGTCCCCAGAACTCCGCCAGATTCACCGAGCGCGTGGGCGAATCCATCAGGGGCGGAGCCAACACACCCAACCGAACCCACGCCTCAGCCAGGAGATCGAACGTGCCAAAGTGAAGGAGCAGCAGGATGCCCAGCATTCCCACCCACCCTGCCAGCACGACGGACGTCGTCTCCAGTGCCGGTGCCCACCACCAGACCGCCGCCACACCCAACAGGACGCGGACCAGGATCCAAAGAAGGCGCGAGGCCGCCCAGGGGCGTGAGGGTCCGACTCCCAGGACGAATTCCCGGGCGTTCATCCCCGGCCAACCGAAGAGGTAACCCAGAAGCCGGCGGGGGTTTGATCTCCGCTCCGCGGGTGTCAACGCCGCCACAGTCGACGCCTTGCACCCCGCCCAGATGAGGAACGAAAGACCCCACATCACGACCCACGGTACCGGTAGATCCATTGAACTTAAGAACCGTAGTTGTTTATCCGCAGATGGCGCAGATTCCGCAGATGAAGAGGCACTTGGAGGCGTCGAAGCCGGATTGGCAGGCTCACCCTGCGGGTGACGACGATCCGGCACGAAATGGCCTTGTTATCTGCGCCATCTGCGCCATCTGCGCCATCTGCGGATAGTACTTCGGTTTCCAGGTTGAATCATCCCTGCGTCAGCAACTCGCGCAGGCTCGTCTTGAGGATCTTTCCTGTCGCGTTGCGGGGAAGTGCCGGCAGGACGATGAACCGCCGGGGAAGCTTGAAGTCCGCCAGCTGATCGCGCAGGAAGCCGTGCAGGGCGTGTTCGTCGAACGCCTTGCCTTCGTCGAGGCTGATGAAGGCCACCGCTCGTTCGCCGCGTTTGTCGCACGGTTCGCCCACCACGGCCGCTTCCTTCACGCCCGGGAACCGGTAGATCACCTCCTCGATCTCGCGCGGGTACACGTTGATCCCATTCGGCTTCAACATGTCCTTCTTGCGATCGGTGATGACGAAGTAGCCATCCGGCCGACGATGCCCGATGTCGCCGGTGCGCAACCATCCATTCACCAGAGTCTCCGCCGTCTTCTCCGGGGCGTTCCAATAGCCCATCATCACGTTGCCCCCGCGCACGCAGATCTCTCCGTCCACCCCATCCCCCTGCGGCACCCCGGCGTCGTCCTGTACCTGCACCTCCACCCGTGGGAGGGGCAGCCCGATGCTCCCCGCCATCCACGGTCCCTGGACCGGATTGATCGAGACCACCGGACTGGCCTCGGAGAGTCCGTAACCTTCGATCAGGGGAACCTTGGGATGGCGGGCGTTAAAGGCGCGGAGGATCTCGCCCGGGAGCGGGCCCGCGCCGCTGACGCACAGGCGCAATGGCAACTCCATTCCCGCCGGCAGATGCGCCAACGTGCGGAACAACGCCGCCATCGCCGGGAGCACCGAACCCTTGCGCACCAGGATCTCCTGGATTGCCTGCTTCGGTGCGTGCAACGAGTGGATGAGCACGATGGACCCGCCCACCAGCAGCGGCAGGAGGATGCACGCGGTCAGCATGAAGCTGTGGAACATCGGGAGCATCAGGACGAACCGGTCGAAGTCCACCACCGCCAGCACCTCGCGGCACGACTCGACGTTGTGGAGCAGGTTGCCGTGCGACAACATCGCGCCCTTGGGCTTGCCGGTCGTTCCGCTGGTGTAGATCAGCACCGCCAGATCGTCGGCTCCCCGACCGACCTGCGGCAGGGGTTCGTGGGCCAGCGCGGCCGACCCGGGAATGTCTTCCACCT
>CAMCFL010000101.1 GCA_945873715.1 Akkermansia muciniphila | reverse complement strand
CAAGAGCGCTCTCAAGCAGGTGCTTGATGCCGCCATCAAATAAACCCCGGTCGTGACCGAACTCCGGTCATGAACGCTTTTTCTGCGCCCGCTGGCTCCCGCCATCGGGCGCTTTTTTATCATCAGCTTTCGGCCCTGCTCGAAGCCGGCCTTCCGCTGTTCACCACCCTCGATCAACTCGCACGTCATCCCCCGGCGGCAGAACTGCGGCATCCAGCCGAATCCATCCTCGCCGGACTGCGTTCCGGCCAGACCTTCACCGAGAGCTTCCGGGCGCTTTCAGGCTGGGCACCCGAATTTGACATCGCCCTGATCCAGGCGGGAGAACACTCCGGCAGACTCGACCAGGCGTTCTCCGTGCTCGCCCGACATCACGAGGCACAGGCGGCAAACTGGCAGATCGTCGCGCAGGAGGCCGCCTATCCGATGTTGGTCCTGCACGTCGCCGTTTTCATCGTTCCCCTCCCCCTCTTTGTCCGCACCGGCAGCGTTTCCCAATACCTGATTCAATCCGTCGGAACGCTGCTGGTCGGGTATCTCGTTGTGGCCTTCGTGATGTGGGCTACCCGCCCTAGCCGGCCAGAGACCTGGCGGGGATGGGTGGAACGGATCCTGGTGCGGGTCCCGATTCTGGGTGCCGCGCGCTCCGATCTCGCTCTGGCCCGGCTGGCTGGGTCCCTGGAAGCGCTGCTCTCGGCAGGGGTCCTGGTGACGGAGGCATGGCCCATGGCCGCACGAGCCAGTGGCTCGAACCTCATGGAACGGACGATAGCGACCTGGGGAGAACCGCTCGCTTCCGGGGTCACTCCATCCGAGCTCGTGCAGTCCTGCGGCTTGTTCCCGGTGTCGTTTGCCAGCGCCTATGCCTCCGGCGAAATCTCGGGAAAGCTGGAAGAGCAACTTCGCCGGCTCGCCCGCACCCATGAGGAGGAAGGCTTCCGGAACCTCCGCCTGTTCAGCCAGTGGAGCCCGAGGGTGTTCTACGGCCTGGTGAGCATCTGGATCGCCTTCCAGATCCTGGCATTGGCCGGTGGATACGTTTCCACTCTCAACGAACTGCTCGGTGAATGAGGGTGGACCGATTCAGCAGATCTGGCCGGGTTGACCGCCGTTGATCAGGTGAAGCACCGCCATCCGAACGGCGAGCCCGTTGGCCACCTGTTCAAGGATCACCGAGCGCTCGCCATCGGCCAATTCGCTCTCGATCTCGACTCCCCGGTTGATCGGACCCGGGTGCATGATCAGTGCCTCGGGATGCAGCAGCGAAGCTCGGGCCTGGTTCAATCCGAACAGGGCGGCATACTCACCCGTCGAGGGGAACATCGTCTTGCGCTGCCGCTCATGCTGGATGCGGAGCAGGTTGACGACATCGGCCCCCCGCACGGCCTCGTGTACGTTCCAGGTCACGCGACAACCCCATTGCTCAAACACCCGGGGCACCAGGGTAGGCGGACCGCACAAGGTCACCTCCGCTCCCAACTTCAGGAGCGCCCAGATATTGGATCGCGCGACACGGCTGTAGAGGATGTCGCCCAGAATTGTCACCTTCAGCCCGGCGATGCGCCCCTTCCGCTCGCGGATGGTGAAGACATCCAACAACCCTTGCGTGGGATGCTCGTGAGCTCCGTCCCCGGCATTGATGATGTGACAGCGGGCGAAGCGGGACAGGAAATGCGGGGCACCGCTGGCCCCGTGCCGGAGGATGACGAAGTCCGCGCTCATCGACTCGAGGTTGCGGACCGTGTCCTTGAGCGTTTCGCCTTTCTTGAGGGACGAGGCTTCCGCCGTGAAGTTGATGACATCTGCGCTCAGGCGCAGGGCCGCCAGTTCGAAGCTGATCCGGGTCCGGGTACTGGGCTCGACGAACAGATTCACCACGGTCCGCCCCTGGAGAACCCCCACCTTCTTGACATCCCGTTCGCCGACGGCCCGGAACTCCCGGGCGACATCCAGAATGAGCGTGATCTCCTCGGCCGTGAGCGATTGGAGGTCCAGGAGATGTCTGCGATTCCAGGTCATGTTCAGCTTTCTTCGGTACCCGACTCTAGCGACGCACCCGACCCGATGTCATCCACGGCCAAGGAAAAGAAGGAGGGAGCCGACCCGGGCGCCCCCCTGTGCGGTTCCGCCTTGAGCCCGGACTCCGCAGGCGGAGAACGGGTCGACGGTCGTTGTCATTGCACCAGACTGGTCCGGCGTGCAGTGCGCCATTCCGAACGATACTTGGAGACCCAGTCGATCAGGGCGGCATCGAACCCAATGTCCCTCCCCGCCTTCTGTGACTCGATCCACTTGTGCCGCAGGATCTCCTCCCGCTCGGCAAGGAACTCCCGGTACAGCGTCGTACTTTTCAGCAGCGCGTGCGCATCCCGGCGCGGGTCAGATTCGTTACTCATACGTGCTGTCGATGGCGTGTGAACGTAACGCGACGCCCCTCGGACTCAACCGGCAATATGGGGTATGCGGGGGAGAAAGCGGACGCCGGCACGGCCGATTTCCCCTACCCCTGCCCCATCGAGGGCCTTGCCGACACACTCCTGACGGAGCCATCCTGCTCCCACAGGTCCCTGTCCAATATGAGATCCCTTCTCCCCGCATGGTTTGCTGCGTTCGCCGTCGCACTGACGACCGTGGCGCAAACGCCCAACAACCGTCCCCACGCGCCAACGGCGGAACCGGGCGCCACGTCGACAGCCCGACCCCAGTCCGTCGCCGAACCCGTCGAAGGCGAGCGGATTGTCTTCCTCGGCAATGGTCTCGCCGAGCGGGACGTCTATTTCAGCCAACTCGAAACCGAACTTCACCTCCGCTTCCCAACGAAGCACCTCGTCGTCCGCAACATGGGACGCCCGGGGGACACGCCCGCATTCCGTCCGCATCCGGCGCGCGTCTCGCAGTGGGCCTTCCCTGGGGCCGAACAGTTCCATCCGGAGCTGAATTCCCACTACGGCAAAGGATTCTGGCCGACACCGGACCAATGGCTCACCCACCTGAAGGCGGACACCATCATTGCGTTCTTCGGCTACAACGAATCGTTCGATGGGCCGTCGCGGGTGGCCAACTTCGAGGCCGAGCTGGACGCTTTCGCGAAGCACACCCTGTCCCTCGCCTACAATGGAATCGCGGCACCGCGACTGGTGCTCGTGTCGCCGATCGCTTTCGAGAATCTCTCAGCCAAACGGGATCTGCCGGATGGAACGAAGGAGAACGCGAACCTGGCCCTCTACGCGGAGGCGGTCGGGAAAGTGGCTCGCAGGCACGGTCTGACCTTCGTTGATTTTTTCGGCGCCACCAAGGAGCGCCATGCGAAGAAGCGACTGCCTTCGCTCACGATCAATGGCTTCGCTCCGACCGAGGCCGGCTACCAGGAACTGGCGGTCGTGCTCGCCAATGGAGCCTTTGGCAGGTCCGTATTGAGATCAAAGGTCTCTCCTGCACTGGTCAACGCGGCAGTCAAGGAGAAGGATTACTTCTGGAACAATGACTACCATCTGGTGAACGGCGTACACACCCACGGCCAGCGCTACAACCCGTTTGGTCCCCAGAATTATCCCGACGAAATCCGCAAGACCCGCGAGATGATGGCGCTGCGGGACACACGCATCCACGACACGGCAGCCGGAAAGACCCGGGAACTCGCCGTCGACGATTCGAAGACCCACGAGATCCCGGCCGTGCCCAGCAACTTCAAGCGGCCGACGGATTACCTCGATGGCATCCAGGCCCTGGAAAAGATGACGGTGATGCCCGGCTACAAGGTCGAGCTGTTCGCCTCGGAAAAGGAATTTCCGGAACTGCGGAAGCCCGTCCAGATGTCCTTCGACGCTCGCGGACGCCTGTGGGTCGCCATCACGCCCTCCTACCCGCACTACAAGCCAGGCGAATCCCGCCCCAACGACAAGATCCTGATCTTCGAGGACACCAACGGCGACGGGCGCGCGGACAAACAGACCGTCTTTGCGGACAAGCTCCATCTGCCCATTGGCTTCGAGATCGCCCCGGAGGGCGTCTATCTTTCGCAGGAACCCAATCTCTGCCTGCTCGTCGATGACAACCACGACGACCGCGCCGATCGGATGGAAATCCTGATGCACGGTTTTGATTCACACGACACGCACCATGCCATCTCGGCCTACAGCGCAGATGCCTCCGGCGCGTTCTACCTGCTGGAAGGCCGCTTCCTCCACAGCCAGGTGGAAACTCCTTACGGCCCGCAACGCGTCAACGACGGTGGCGCGTGGCGATTCGACCCTAAGAATTTCCGTCTGGAACGGTACATCCAGTCCGACGTGAACAACCCGTGGGGGATCGCCTTTGATGACTGGGAGCAAGGCGTGCTCTCCGATGCGTCGAGCGGCGAGAACTACTGGGCGCTGCCGATCTCGGCCAAGATGCCCTATGGAGTGGAGATTGGACGCGCCGGAGAATTCGTCCCCAAACGCTCGCGTCCGACCTCCGGATCCGAGTTCGTTTCGTCCCGCCACTTCCCGGAGGATCGGCAAGGTCAGTTCATGACCTGCAACAGCATCGGATTCCTGGGAATCAATTTCAGTTCCGTACGCGACGATGGTTCCGGATTCACGGGGAGTCTCGCCGGCGATCTGATCAGTTCGGGCGACCCGAACTTCCGCCCGGTCGATCTGGAGTTTGCACCGGATGGATCGCTCTACTTCCTCGACTGGCACAATGCGTTGATCGGCCACATGCAGCACAATGCACGTGACCCGAACCGGGACCACGAACGCGGCCGCATCTATCGGGTCACCCATCCCGCGCGGCCGCTGGTGAAGCCTGCAAAGATTGCCGGCGCATCGATTCCCCAACTCCTCGGGAACCTGAAGCTCGCCGAGTACCGCAGCCGTTACCGCACCCGCCGCGAATTGCGCGGCTACCCGGCGGCCAAGGTGATTCCAGCAGTCAAGGCCTGGGTCGCGAAGCTCGACAAGGCGGACGCCTCCTACGAACACCATCTGTCCGAGGCGCTCTGGGCCACCTGGGCTCAGAACCGGCCTGATGCCGGGCTGCTGCTCGCGTGCCTCAACGCCCGTTCCCATCAGGCACGCGCAGCCGCCGCGCATGTGCTGCGTTACACACACCACCAGGTTCCCAATGCCGTGGCGCTGCTCCGGCAGGCGGCCAATGATCCTCACGGACGCGTGCGCCTTGAGGCCATCGTGGCGGCCTCCTGGCTCGACAACCAGGACGGTGCCCGGATCGTCCTCGACGCCCTGAGGCATCCCTTCGACAAGTGGATGAGCCCGGTCACCCGACAAATCCTCGAGACCACCCTGAAGGACGATGTGGCCGCTCTGGTGGCCGCTGAACCGCAACTGCTCGCCTCGAATCCGAATGCGCGCGACTACCTCGCCGGCACCCTCAAGCTGGGAGCCGCCCCCCCCGCTGCCGATCAGCGCGAGTACGGCCCTTCCCGGGCCCTCGCTCCTGCCGAAGCAAAGCTCTATGCGCTCGGCAAGGAAGTGTTCAATCGCGACGCCCACTGCGCCACCTGCCACCAACCCTCCGGCATCGGAACTCCAGGTGTCTATCCGCCCCTCAACCTTGCCGGCAATCCGTGGCTGACCCACGACGAACGCCTCATCAAGGTGGTGCTGAAGGGCCTTTGGGGACCTTTGGACCTGGCGGGCCAACGCTTCGGCCCGACCAACGGCGTGCCTCCCATGCTGGGATTTGCCGGCATGCTCAATGACGAGGAAGCCGCCGGAGTGATCAGCTACGTCCGCCAATCCTTCGGCAACAACCTACCGATCGTCACCCCGGCCCAGGTGTCCAGGGTGCGCGAGCAAACCAAGGCCCGCTCGGATTTCTACATGGTCGAAGAAATCATGAAGGAACACCCGATTCCCGGCTGGGAGAAGTGGGGCCGGATGGCACGGCCTGCCGGAAACGTGTACGAGTAAGCCATCCTCATGCGCCGTTTCCTTCAGGCAATGTCCCTGCTCTGCGCCGTGGTCGGGGTTGCCCTCTGGTTCTTCGGCGGGATGAACCTGGGCGCTTCGCAATGGAGCGAGGACGCCCTCTCGGCGGAGCCCACCCATGCGATCGGGCAGGAACGACGTCAGGTGTTCCGTCCCGGAATCGGGTTCCTCGTCGGCACCGCCGGGCTTGCCTTGGGGCTCTGGGGGGCGTCGTGCCTGGTCCAGCAGAGCAATTCACGGACTGCGGGTTGACCCCAGTCCATGCCCCGGTAGCCTCCGGAGAATGTCGGATGCGGCCCTCGAACTGCGGAATGTCTCCAAGTACTACGGGGAATTCTGCGCGGTCAACGACCTGTCGCTGACGGTTCCGACGGGGTGCATCTACGGGTTCCTGGGTCCGAACGGTGCCGGCAAGACTACTGCCTTGCGGATGATCCTCGACATCCTCCGGCCAACCACCGGTTCGATCCGCATCCTGGGTGCGGCTTCCGCCCTCACCGTGCGACATCGGATCGGGTATCTCCCCGAGGAAAAGGGGCTCTACAAGAAGATGAAGGCGTGGGCGGTGATCGCCTACTTCGCCGGACTCAAGGGACTGTCATCCGGAGATGCCCGGCGGCGCGCCTTCGAACTGCTCGAGCGATACGGTCTGAAAGACTTCGCCCACGCCAGGACCGAGGCGCTCTCGAAGGGCATGGGACAAAAGGTGCAGGTCCTCGCCAGCATCGCCCATGATCCGGAATTGGTGATCTTCGATGAACCCTTCTCCGGCCTTGACCCAGTCAACCAAGGCGTCCTTGAGGAGATTGTCACCGACCTGCGCGCCCGCGGGCGGACCGTCCTCTTCAGCACCCACGTCATGCAGCACGCCGAACGCCTGTGCGATCGCCTGGTCATCATTGGCGCCGGCAAACGCCTGTTCGATGGCACCGTCCAGGAAGCACGCCAGACCGTGCCGCATCGGGTTCGCCTCGAGACGGAAGACGATCCGTCGGCACTGAAGGAAGTTCCCGGGGTGGTTGGACTGGTCTCCGATGGTCCCGGGTCCTGGCAGGTCGAACTCGGCCCGGGGGCGGACCCGCAGCAGGTCCTGCGCACCTGCTTCGAACGGGCGATCCGCCTTCGCAGCTTCAATTCGGCGGAACCCACGTTGCACGAAGTGTTCATGAAACTGGTGGGGCCGGGTGCCCGGGAGGCGACGTTCCGATGAGGTACATCTGGCGGATCGGATGGCGCGAATTCTTCGAGAATGCCCGTACCAAGGGGTTCTGGCTCGGGATCCTCCTCTTCCCGGTCATCATCCTGGTCTCCGGTGCGCTGCCGGTGCTGCTGGCAAAGAAGGGCGTCTCGACGAGGCACTACGTGATGATTGATCAGACGGGCGAGTACGCACCCAAGGTGCGGGCGGAGATGCTCCGGCTACGTACCGCCGAGATCGATGGTGCCCTCCGAAGCTTCGCCCGCCGGATTCCCGCTCCCGAACCGCTGGCGCCATTCATCACGCCCGGCAGTTCCAACCGCCCCGCCCCGAGCCTCGATCTCGAAGGTTGGAAACGACAGGCGGGATCGAACTACTGGACGCTTGCCGGGTTCAGCCCACCCCGTGCCGCGTGGTTGGAGGTCCCGGTTCCCGTTGAACTTCCGGCGTCCAATGACGTTCCCGCCATCGAGGCGATCCTTCGTCCGTGGCTGCGCGGCGAGCACGTGCTGCCCTCCTCCGAAGCCAGCTCGTCTCCGAAGCTGTTTGCCGCAGTCATCATCCCGCGGGACTACGGCAGGGTGACGAACGAAACCGCCGCCCTCCGTTACTGGACAGAGAACACCGCCGACACCGGATTGCGGGATTCGATCCAGCGCTTGCTCGGAGATGAGCTTCGCCGGCGCGAATACCAGTCCCTTGGCGTTGATCCGGCAATCATCGCCCGCGTGGAATCCCGTCGAGCACCGATCACGGATCTCAATCCGCGCAAGGCTGAGGGCGAGGAGAAGGTCGGGATGGCAGACCGACTGCGACAGTGGGCACCGAGCTTCTTTGTCTACCTGCTCTGGATCTCGATCTTTGCGGTATCACAGATGCTTCTGAACTCCGTCATCGAGGAGAAATCCAATCGGATCATCGAGGTCCTCCTGTCCAGCGTGACCCCCGGTGAACTGATGCTGGGCAAGCTCCTCGGTATCGCGATGACCGGCGGGGTGATGCTGTTCTCGTGGCTGGGGAGCGTCATCGCCATGGCACTGGTCCAGACGAAGTTCTTTGCGGCTCCAGCGATGGTTGGGGCGACCGCCAACGCCGCCGCCAGCCTTCCCGCCGACCTGCTCAGCCTGTTCCAGTCCACCTGGCTTCTACCCGCATTCGGCCTGTACTTCATTCTCGGATACATCGCCTACGCGACGATCTTCCTCACCGTGGGATCCCTCTGTTCGACGATCAAGGACGCACAGAACCTCATGGGGCCACTCATGCTGGTGCTCATGGTTCCCCTGTTCCTGATGCCCTTCATTCCCCGTGATCCAAATGGCCCCATCGCCACCGTCTTCTCGTGGATCCCACTCTACACGCCGTTCATCATGATGAACCGCATCACCGCTTCCCCTCCCCTCTTCGAGGTCATCGGGACCGGGATGGTCCTGATCGCCTTCGATGTCTTGATTCTCTGGGGGTGCGGCAAGATCTTTCGTCTGGCCATCCTCCGCACCGGCCAACCACCCCGGATCGTCGAGGTTTTCCGCTGGCTTTGGAACCGGTAAACCCAACTACATCCGCTCGCTCACGCCAATGCCCAGGCAATCCAGCCCCTGACGCAGGACCGCC
>CAMCFL010000100.1 GCA_945873715.1 Akkermansia muciniphila | reverse complement strand
CGGCAGGGCGTGCATTGTCCGCAGCTCTCGTGGGCGTAGAACTCGGAGACGTTGGCCAGCACATCCACGATCTCGCGGGTGTCGTCCATCACGATGACCGCGCCGGAACCCGACATCGTGCCGGCCTGCTGCAGGGAATCAAAGTCGTAGGGCAGGTCCAGCAGGTCGGTCTCGACCGCCACCATCTGGCCGTCGGCTCCCTTGCGGCGCAGTTTGAACTTCTCCCCCGCCTTGAGGACCTTGGAAGACGATCCGCCGGGAATGATGGCCTTGAGCGTCCGGCCGGGCTTCAGGCCGCCGCCGAAGTTCTCATGGAAGATGATCTCTCCCAGGGTGACCTTGCCGACCTCCACCTCGAAGTAACCCGGCTTCCGCACGTCACCGCTCAGGGAGACGATGCGGGTTCCGGTGTTGTTGGGCGTGCCCAGCTTGGCGTATTCCGGGCCGCCCAGGTTCACGATGTGCTTCACGTGACACAGCGTCTCGACGTTGTTCACGATCGTCGGGCACATGTAGAGCCCGAGAACCGCCGGGAAATAGGGGGGCTTGATCCGCGGGTAGGGGCGCTTGCCTTCCAGCGATTCGATCAGCCCCGTCTCTTCGCCGCAGATATAGGCACCGGCACCGCGATGCACGTGGATCTCCACGTCGGACCCCGATCCCAGGATGTTCTTTCCCAGGAACCCCTTGGCCCGGGCCTCTTCCAGAGCCTTGTTCAGCAGGCGGGCACCATGGGGCATCTCGCCGCGGATGTAGATATAGGCGAGCTTCACGTCGTTGGCCCAGCACGAGATGATCATTCCCTCGATCAACTGGTGCGGGTCCTTGTGAAGGATCTGACGGTCCTTGAACGTGCCGGGCTCCGACTCGTCCGCATTGCAGATCAGGTAGATCGGCTTTCCACTGCGGCGATCGACAAAGCTCCATTTCAGCCCTGCCGAGAAACCGGCTCCACCGCGGCCGCGCAACCCGGACTTGAGGACCTCGTCGCGGATGACTTCGCGGGAGGACATTTTCTTTCCGTCGGGCAGGTCGCGTCCAGCAGTGGCCAGCGCCTTGCGAAGGGCGTCGTAGCCGCCGTGGCGGAGGTAGCACTCGATGTCGGGCGTGTAACCCGGTTGATCGGCGTGCTTCAGGATGAGTCTGTGCTCTTCAGGCATGGTCGTACTTGACTCGAAAGATTTCCCCGCTAACGTCGCCGGCCTATCGACTGCCCGATGGTGTAACGGTAGCACAGCAGATTCTGGATCTGCTTGTCATGGTTCGAATCCATGTCGGGCAGCCAACTCCGGATCAGAGTTCGATCAAACGATCGCATCGACCGTCCTCTCTCCCCCGCCCGGTTGGCCCTTCCAAAAGTTGATCCGGTCTTCATCGATGGGCTTTCAGCGACCGCGCAACAGGATCCGGTCGCAATCGGAAGCGGTGCATTTCTCGACGAGATCATCGTTCACCATCACCACGGGAGCCGTCCCGCAGCTGGCGAGGCACTCCACGAATTCAACCGTGAACTTTCCGTCGGAGGTGGTCTGCGCGCCGTGCTTGTGGGCATCCAGACCGAGTTTTTCGACGAAGTGTTTCCGGAGGGAATCCGAGCCTGCGAGCGAACAGCTCAGGGTGCGACACACCTTGACCTGGGTCTTCCCGAGGGGTTCCTGACGGAACATCGGATAGAAGGTGACCAACTCCTGGACGTTGATCGGCTGCAAACCCAGCTTTGCAGCCGTCCAGTTGACCGCCTCCCCGGAGACGTAACCGAAGTGTTCCTGCAACGCGTGCAGGAACATCAACGAGGCACTCCGCTTCTCGGGATAGTGCGTGGTCAACTCATCCAGCTGGGCCTCCAATTTGGCAGGGACGGTAAAGCTCATGTCTCGGGCTGGGTCACCGGTCCGCCTCACCCATCACGAAGTCGATCGATCCAAGGATCGCGACGACATCGCTCATCAGGTGGCCGGGAAGGATTTCGGGGAGAATGCTCAGGTTGACGAACGACGGGGCGCGGATCTTGAGGCGGTGCGGCGTGCCGCCACCCCGTGAATGGATATAGAATCCCAGTTCGCCCTTGGGATTCTCCGCACCGAAATAGACTTCGCCCACCGGGGCGTTGATTCCCTGGGTCACCAGCATGAACTGGTGGATCAACTCCTCCATGCTGGTCATGACCCGGGCCTTGGGAGGCAGGAAGATCTTGCCGTCCGCCACCTGCACCGGCTCATGGGAGGCGTTCTCATACCCACCCGGCAGCTTCTCCATGGCCTGACGCAGGATCCGGACGCTCTGACGCATCTCTTCCTGCCGGACCTGATAGCGGTCGTAGCAATCCCCCACCGCACCGACCGGAATGTCGAACTCAAGGTCCTTGTAACAGAGATACGGCGTCGCCTTGCGCACGTCGTAATCCACCCCGCTGCCTCGCAGGTTCGGACCGGTCAACCCGTAGGCAATCGCCCGGTCCCGGGGGATCACCCCCACACCGCGGGTGCGGTTCACGAAGATCGGGTTGCGGGTCAGCAGACGATCGACGTCGTCGAGCGTCGCCAGGACCTCATCACAGAACTTCAGGACCTTGGTGGCCCATCCGGCCGGCAGGTCGCGGGTCACCCCGCCGATGCGGGTATAGCTGGTGGTGAAACGGGCTCCGGTCAGCCACTCGGCAAAATTGTAGATCTTTTCCCGCTCGGTGAAGGTGTGCAGGAACACCGTCAGCGCACCGACATCCATCGCGAACGCACCCAGGCCGAGCAGATGGGCGGAAATCCGCGCCAGTTCGCAGCAGATGACCCGGATGTACTGGCATCGAAGGGGAAGGGTCTCGTGGATCCCCAGCAACTTCTCCACCGCCAACGCGTACGCCACGTTGTTCGCCAGCGGAGCGAGGTAATCCAGTCGATCCGTATAAGGGATGAACTGGTTGTAGGTCATGTTCTCCGCGATCTTTTCATCCCCGCGATGAAGATAACCCAGGTCCGGGATCGCCTTGGTGATCGTCTCGCCGTCCATCTCGATCAGGATGCGGAGCACCCCGTGGGTCGAGGGATGGGACGGACCCATGTTCAGCACCAGCTTGTCGCCGTGCAGATCCTGCATCGCGTCCCCCGGGTTGGCCGGGGCCGCCGTCGCCGCGGCGCGCGCGCCGGGATCACGAAATTCGATGGTCTGGGAAGTTGCCATGGCGTCGATGCCTTACTCTTCCGGATTCCGGGCCCGCGGCTCGCGGGCCATGCTGTCGGCCGTGCTGGCCACGGTGATGAAGGGACCGCCTTCCAAGGGCGCGGACCGGGTGAAGGCCACCTCGGGCAGATCGGTCGGCTTGCCCGCCAATGGAAAATCCTTCCGCAACGGATGATAGGGATAACCGTCCCACATCAGGATCCGGCGCAGGTCGGGATGGCCGGAGAACCGGATTCCCATCATGTCGTATACTTCGCGCTCGTGCCAATCTGCGGTCGGCCACACCCCGGACACCGTGGGTAATTCGCCCTTTTCTTCGGAAATCGAGGTCTTCAGCCGGAGATGATGCCCGTGGGCCAGGCCCAGAAGTTCATACACCACCAACCAGCGGGGATCGTCGCCGTACTGATCGACGCTCGACAGGTCGAGAAGCAGGTCGAAGGCGAGCGTGTCCCGGGCGTAGAGGCAGATGTCGGCAATCCGACCTGCGTCCTGCACCACCAGGGTGATTTCCCCACGGAACTCGGTGGGGGCAAGGATCGTCTCCGGAAACGCCCCCCGGAGTTGTTGGGCAAGTTCGAGGACAGTTGCCACGTCAGGCCTTGGGTTTCCGGGTTTGCTCGATGCTCTGAGCCGAAATCTCCAGGCCCATGCGGCCGTATTTCAGCGGTGCGACATCGCGCTTGAGCGTGCTGGAGCTGGGTTCGCGACCCACCTTCTCCTGGAGCTTGATCAACGCGTCGAGCAAGGCCTCCGGACGAGGCGGACACCCGGCGACATACACGTCCA
Organism: Akkermansia muciniphila; assembly: GCA_945873715.1. Lineage (GTDB taxonomy): Bacteria > Verrucomicrobiota > Verrucomicrobiia > Limisphaerales > UBA9464 > UBA6176. Next base: position 4,791 of record CAMCFL010000100.1, on the reverse strand, counting down.
CCGGCACGATGTTGTCCACTCCCTGCAGCACCGAATACGACCGGTACATCCCGCCGGTCGAGGCACAGGCACCCATGGCAATCACCCACTTCGGCTCGGCCATCTGCTCGTAGATCCGCCGCACCGCCAGGGCCATCTTGTAGGTCACCGTTCCGGCGACGATCATCACGTCCGACTGCCGGGGGGAGAAGCGCATCACCTCGGAACCAAACCGGCTGATATCAAAGCGGCTGGCACCGGCGGCCATCAACTCGATCGCGCAACAGGCCAGTCCCATCGGCATGGGCCACAACGAGTTCTTCCGAAACCAGTTCAAGGCTGAATCCAACTGCGTATGGACGACTTCGCCTTCGATCTTCGAGTTGTAACCGAACTCGGTCTGGAGGCGGGCGGAAGGCGTCAGCGCGGTGGTTTCCATAGCAAAAAGGGCCCGGGCCGACAGGCAACGGGCGACGAACTAGGGCAAACTATGGTTGGCCTTTCGGGGCTGCAAGCCGCTTTTGTGAATTCTTTCACAAAGTCCCGCACGCACGCTCCAACCCCCACTGCGCCCTTGCCACAGGCCACCCCAACCGGGTCATCCTCCCCCTGTGCCCCGTCTCCTTTCCCTCGCGCTCGCCGGCGTCGTCGTCGCCGGATCCATCGCCTTCGCCCAGAAGGCCAAGCCTCCCATCCCCACCGATGCCGCCGGCCGCTGGAAATGGGAACAGATGGATCAGGGCCCGTTCTTCTCCTCCAACCTCAAGGGTGCCTCGGCAGCGCTCAAGACCATCACCCTGCGCCTGGGCTCCGAGACCTCCCCGGCCGCCGTCAATTTCGATACCATGACCCTCCGGTGGAATGCCGCCTGGTCGGGTGGATTCCTCCATCTGCCCCGCGGGCGTGACGGGCTCGAAGGACTACCGGAACCCTGGGGCGACGTCCTGTTCCGGAACGACAATGGCCCGGGCTGGGCCACCGCCGCCGACCTCAAGGATCCGCGCCCGACCCGTTTCGAGCGTGTTCCCGACTCCTGGGGCCACTGGCGCGGGCTCTACCGGCACGGCGAACGGGTGGTACTGCGATACGACCTCGCCGGCGTCGAGGTTCTGGAGCAACCCGGCTTCAACGCCGGCACCTTCACCCGAACGATCCAGTTCAATCAGAAGTCCCAGGCGCGGATGCTCCGGATTGGCCGGGTCGCGGAGCGCAATCTGACCGACACCAGCCCCACCGGGACCACCTTCGTCGCCGGAACCAATGGCGTCGCCGTCCGCGTCCAGGTGGAGGGGCTTGGGAAGGAAGCGAGTTTCGAACTGCGCGATTCCGACCTGTGGCTCCGAGTGCCGGCCCACCCGGCCAATCGACCCTTCCGCATCGCCTATTCCCCTGCCAGCAGCACGCCGCCCGGTCTGGGCAAGCCCGCGGACCTCCGTGCCGACCTGAAGCCCGGACCGAAGATCTGGGGGGAAGCGCTGGTCACCCAGGGCAAGCTGGCCACCAGTGGCGGCGATGGCCCCTACGTGGTCGATGCCATCACCTGGCCCGAGGACAATCCCCAGAAATCGTGGCTGCGCTTCGGCGGGTTCGACTTCTTCAAGGACGCCACCAAGGCCGCCATCTGCTCGGTGTCCGGCGATGTCTGGCTCGTTTCGGGCCTCGATGCCGGACTGGAGAAGGTACGGTGGCAACGTTACGCCAGCGGCCTGTTCCAGCCGCTCGGGCTGCGCATCGTCAAGGATCAGGTCTACGTCCTGGGACGCGACCAGATCACCCGGTTGCACGACTCCAACGGGGACGGCGAGGCGGACTTCTACGAGAACTTCAACAACGACACGACCATCACCGACAACTACCACGAGTTCTGTCTCGGGTTGGAAACGGATCGCGCCGGCAACTTCTACTTCAACAAGGGCGGAAACCTCGGGGAAGCCACGGTGCCGCATCACGGCACGCTCCTGAAGGTGACCCCCGACGGCCGCAAACTCTCGGTTGTGGCGACCGGCCTTCGCGCGCCCAACGGGATTGGCATGGGTCCCGCCGACCAGATCACGACCAGCGACAACGAAGGCAACTGGGTTCCCGCCAGCCGGGTGAACTGGATGAAGCCCGGCGGATTCTACGGACACGTGTTCACCGCCCATCGCACCCCGAAGCCCACCGACTACGACCTGCCGCTCTTTTGGCTGCCCAAGAACGCCGACAACTCCTCCGGCGGCCAGGCCTGGGTGACCAGCAAGCGCTGGGGACCGTTCGAAGGCGACCTGCTCCACACCAGTTACGGCACCTGCTCCCTCTTCAAGGTGATGCACGAGGAGGTCGATGGGGTCCGCCAGGCGGGCGTCGTGAAGTTCCCGCTGCGGTTCGAGTCCGGCATCATGCGTTCCCGTTTCAGTCCCCTCGACGGCCAGCTCTACAGCTGCGGCCTCGTGGTCTGGCAGAGCAACGGCGCACGCCAGGGGGCCTTCCATCGGGTCCGTTACACCGGAAAGCCGGTCGTCATGCCTCGCGACCTTCACGTCCACAAGTCCGACATCGAGATCACCTTCACCGACGCCCTCGATCCCGCCTCCGTCCGCGATCTGCAGAACTGGAGTGTCGAACGTTGGAACTATCAGTGGACCGAGAAGTACGGCTCGCCCGAGTTCAAGCTCAGCGACCCCCAGGCCAAGGGACACGACCCGGTGGACGTCACCGCCGCCAGCCTTTCCGCCGATGGCCGGACGATCCGCCTCACGCTGGCGAGCGTCGTCCCCGCCATGCAGCAACGCATCCGCTACGCCCTCAAGTCGGCCTCCGGCCAACCGGTCGAGAGCGAGATCCTGCACACCATCCATCGCGTGCCGGGCCGATAGGACGGTATCCGGATGCCGGGCCTGAAAGGCGGGGACCTTGCCAGGTATTACGGACCCACGTATGACTGCTCCATGAAGATCACCAGCAAAGGGCAAGTCACCATCCCGCTGCCGATTCGATCTGAGTTTGGTCTCAAGCCCGGCACCGACGTCGAATTCGTTGCCGAGGGTGGGAAGGTGGTCCTGCGGCCGAAGACCCGGCGCAAGGACCCGGTCGAAGCCTGGCTGGACGAGGCCACCGGCGTCGCCCGAAACAGGACCAGCACCGCGAAAGTCATGAAGCTGACACGAGGGGAGGACTGATGGGCCGGATGCTCGATTCCAACGTCCTCCTCGACATTATCACTGCGGACCCGCAATGGCTGGCGTGGTCCACGGAACAGTTTCGAGCCGCCGCGGGTGAGGGTCAGATCCTCATCAATCCGATCATCTACGCGGAGCTCGCACCGGCATTTGAATCCCAGGCCGCGCTGGACCGCTGGCTGCGGCCATCCCTCTTCAACCGTCTCCGGCTGCCCTACGAGGCCGGGTTTCGCGCCAGCGCTGCCTTCTTAGCCTATCGCGAGCGAGGCGGGACCCGACGATCCCCCCTTCCCGATTTCTACATCGGTGCCCACGCTGAAACCGCCGGATTGACCCTCGTCAGCCGGGACGTACAGCGCTACCGCACCTACTTTCCCCGTTTGCAACTGGTTTGTCCGGAAGCCTAGCCCTATGGAATACCCGTCTCTGCCTGGTCTCCTCGCCCTGGCGGCCAGCGCCTCCTTCCTTCACGCCGCGACCCCGCCCGAGCCCCGCTTCCGGGTCCTCACCCTCGATACCAACGTCGCCATCGGTTACGGGCTCGCCCTGGCCGATGTCGATGGCGACCGTCGGATCGACGTCATCCTGTGCGACAAGTCCCAGATCGCCTGGTACCGGAACCCGGAGTGGAAGAAGTACGTCATCGCCGAAAAGCTGACCTCCCTCGATCACGTGTGCGTCGCGGCGGCCGACATCGATGGAGACGGCAAGGCGGAGATCGCGGTGGGTGCCGGATGGAACCCCGGTGACACCGCGAATTCCGGTGCCCTCTTCTTCCTTCAGGCTCCCAAGGACCGCACCCAGCCCTGGAAGCCGATCGCCCTGCCCCACGATCCCACCATCCATCGCATCCGCTGGATCCAGGATCGCGCCGGACGCATGACCCTCCTCTCGGCACCCCTCCACGGTCGCGGCAACAACCCCGCCACCGGTGAGGGCGACGGCGTCCGCATCCAACGCTACACCCCGCCGCCCACATCCGCCGGCCCCTGGACCAGCGAGGTGCTCGATGCCTCGCATCACAAGACCCACAACATCGACCCGTTCCAGTGGGATACCGACCCCGCGGACGAACTCGTTCTGGCCTCGCGGGAAGGCGCGTTCCTCGTAAACCCGGCGACCGATGGAACCGCGGTCACCACCCAGATCGGATCCGACGAGAACGGCGGCTTCGGCGAGGTCCGAGCCGGACGCTTCGCACCGGGCTCGCGCTTCATCGCCGGCATCTCGCCCATGCACGGCAATCAACTGGTCCTACTCACCCCTCCTGCCGCCGGGTCCGGACTCTGGACCCGTCGGATCCTCGACGATGGCCTGATCGATGGCCACGCCCTGGCCTGCGCTGATTTTGCCAGGATCGGACGCGACCAGATCGTCGTCGGCTGGCGGGCCATGAACCGTCCGGGAGCCCGGGTCGGGATCAAGCTGCTCACTCCGATGGATCCCGCGGGCAAGGAATGGCGCACCAGCTGGGTGGACGACAACGGCATGGCCTGTGAAGACCTTCAGGTCGCCGATCTGAACGGGGACGGCCGACCTGACATCGTCGCCGCCGGCCGGGGGACCCGGAACCTGAAGGTCTACCTCAACGAGACCCCCGCGCCGGCAGGGCTCTAGGACCGCCTGCTCGCAGCGACGGCCCTGCCCATGACCT
>CAMCFL010000099.1 GCA_945873715.1 Akkermansia muciniphila | reverse complement strand
CGGTTGCCTTCACTGCGGCCGATTTCCTTCCCATTCCGGATGAGTCGGAGACGCCCCGGCAAAGGACTCTCGACGTCCACCCGCCCACCCGCTGCAAAGGGCGCTTCATCCCCCATCCAGGCCCGTACCCGATCCGACAACACCGGCGCGTCATCATCAACCCAGGCCATGCGGAAGCCCGTGGCGTCGCCCATCCACTCGTGGGCCACGAAGACATGACCCGCCTTGACCGCGGTCCGCAGGGATCCTTCCTCCAAAGCGGGTGCCACGACGTGCGTGCTCACACAGCGGAAGGCACGGTAGTAGGGATCCAGATCCACCAGTCGAAAGGTTTCACCATCAGCGCGGCCGGTGAGGAGCTGAGCCATGCCCGGACGCAATGCCACCGGCACCTCGCGCATCCCGGCCACCGGATCCACAATCGTTCCCAACCGGGCCAACCCATCGTTCACCCGGTGCAGGACGAACACCTGATTGTGATGACAATCGTTTGCCGCAACTCCGGTCAAACGGCGCCTGCCCGTCTCCGAATCCCACTTGTCGAGGTAGACGTCCGGATACTCGACCTGCGATGCCAGTACGCCGTCGGGGTAAAGCTCCACCAACGTCTGCAACTCCTTCAATTCCCTGGGATCCGTCAGGCGCGAAACCAATGTCAGCATCCCCCGCAGGTCCCGCTTGGCGTCGTAGTGTCGGTTGTAGATCTCCAGTCCGGTCAGGCCGTCCATCGGATGATCCGGTCGCTCCTCGATATGGGACAGGAAGATCATGCCATCGCCGGTGGTCACCTTGGCCACGAACTCCGGGGTGGCCAGGCCCTGATGGGTCAGGACCGATCCCATCGGATGCACCAGGAATCCCCGCCACTCGGACCCGGTGACGAACAGCACCCCGTTGGTCAGGAACCGCCACGAATCCATGAAGTCCCGCGGCGGACGAAAATGGTCACTGAGAAAAATCGCATTCATGCCGGCCCGCTTCGCGTCGGCCAGCATCTCCGGGCGCGTCCCCGCCGTGTGCGAGGCGTCCTCGGCATGGGCGTGAAAGCTGCACCGGAGATCGATCTGTCCCGGCAGGGGTGGAAGCACCCGGCGCTTCGACGACAGGGCCTGTATCGAGGCTTCGGCGGCGGCCAGGCGCACGCGGGTCATCCGTTGCATGGAGGAGTATCGCGACTTCCCGAGCGGATCGGCACCGTGCGTGGCGAACGCCGCCATGGACCCGATCACTGCTGCGAGCAGGACGGGAAATCGCGTCGGCACCGGCGCTCCTCGGGAAATCTTCCTCATGAATGGATCCAACTCACCCGTGCCCACCCCGGCACGACAAGGCCAAAGTTGAGACGGAACGGAATGAATGAAGGCCAGCCCCGGATGAAAACCGGGCGGGCAAAATCAAGGTTGCCAAGTCGGAATCCAGCACCGGATCCTTGAGCGGATGGGAAGTATGCGCCACCCGACAATCCCGATGAAAGGGACTCCCGCAACATCGGGTACTCCCCTCGACCCGTGCGTGGACTGGATTCCCGGCCTGGATGGGTTGAGAGCGATCGCGATCGTGTGGGTCATCGTCAGCCATCTGCACCTCGATCCATTGCTCTTCCCCACCGAGTTCCTGGCCCATCTGGCCGGAGCCGGGGTTCATGGCGTGACGCTCTTCTTTGTGATCAGCGGGTTCCTGATCAGTACGCTCCTCCTCCGTGAGGAGTCATCCACCGGCAAGATTCGGCTGGGCTCGTACTACCGCCGTCGCGCATTTCGAATCCTGCCGGCCGCAGTCGCCTATCTTGCCGTGACATTGACCCTTCTCTGGTGGATGGGAGGAGTCATCGATCCCGGCGAATGGCTGGGTTCCCTGCTGTTCTATCGCAACCTGATTTCTCCCGGATCTCTGGGACTGACCGCACACTTCTGGAGTCTTTCGGTCGAGGAACAGTTCTATCTGGTCTGGCCTGCCCTCCTCGTCCTCTGGCCGAAGCGGCACCGCCTGAGTGCAACCTTCTTCCTCGTGCTGGCGGCCCCGCTCTGGCGGCACCTGATGACAAAGGTCTCCGGAGGAGGACCCATGATGATCGGACGATTGGATCTGATCTATGACTCGCTCGTGATGGGGGCGCTGCTTGCTCAACTGCAGGCGCTCCCATGGTTTCGCGGTTTGTTCGATCGAGCCCGGTATCCGGGTGCGTGGTTGCTCCTCGGTATCGTCGGCTTCCTCTATCTCTCCATCAAAAAACTTCCCTTCGGAACGATCGGCGTCATGGCAAGTGAGACCGCCCAGCTCCTGTGTGCCGCTCTGGCAATCAAGGTGCTGATCGAAGGGCGATGCCCTCCCGCACAGGCGGTGCTGGGATTCCCGGCCGTCGCCGGCCTGGGCAAGCTCAGCTACAGCCTGTACCTCTGGCACATGCCATTCATGCTCCCGTGGATTCCTACTTTCCCGGGAGATCCTGCCGTCCGGGTTCTCCTCAGTCTCGTCGCCGCCTGGATCAGCTACCGCTGCATTGAACGGCCCGCCCTCCGGCTCAGATCCGCCTTGATGGACTCGTCCCGGCACCCATCCGAAGCCCGTCACTGACTCCCTGAGTCAGGCCGGTCCCCAATCTGCTGAAATCCGCCCCCTACATCGAACTGCACGCCCGAAGCGCCTTCAGCTTCCTGCGGGCTGCGTCCCTTCCCGAAACGCTGGCCGACACCGCCGCCCGCCTCGGACTCCCGGCGATCGGACTGTGCGATCGCATGGGGCTCTACGGCGCGCCCCGCCTCGCGAGTGTCGCCCGCGAAGCCGGCATCCGCCCCATTCTGGGCGCTGAACTGCTGCTCGAGGATGACTCTGCACTCCCGGTCCTGGTCGCAACGCGCACCGGCTACGAGAACCTCAGCCGACTCCTCACCACCGCCCATCTCCGCGCACCGAAGGGCGAGGGACGCATCCTCTGGTCCGAGCTCCCCGCCCATGCCGAAGGGTTGGTGGCACTGACCGGGGACGAGGAAGGCCCGCTCCACCGCGCCCTCACCGGGGGATCCCTCCCACCGGTCGAAACCGTCCGCCGCCTGCGCGAGGCCTTCGGATCCGGGAATCTGTTTGTCGAGATCCAGCGCCATCGACGCCGTGGAGAAGAACGCGTGAACCGCGCCCTGATCGATCTCGCGGCGGCGGAGCGTCTGCCCCTCCTCGCCACCAACGGAGTGCTCCACGCCGCCCCCGAGGCCCGCGCGGCCCTGGATGTCTTCACCTGTCTCCGGCACCACACCCACCTGGACCAGGCGGGATCCCTGCTCTCCGTCAACGACGGCCGGCATCTCGTCCCGCCGGAACACATGCAGGCGCTGTTCGCCGACCTGCCGCAGGCCGTCTCCAACACCGTCCGCCTCGCCGAACGGCTTCCCTTCACCTTTGCCGATCTCGGCTACCGTTTCCCCACCCATCCCACCGGTCCCGGCGAAACGATGGAATCGCTCCTGCGCGACTGGACGGCGGCCGGGGCGCGAAAGCGTTACCCGAAGGGAGTGCCGGGAAAGGTCCGGACCCTCCTCGACAAGGAACTCGCCCTGATCGGGAAGCTGGGCTTTGCCGGCTACTTCCTGCTGGTGGCCGACCTGGTCCGCTACTGCCGCGAGAACGGCATCCTCGCCCAAGGCCGGGGCAGTGCCGCCAATTCCGCCGTCTGCTTCTGCCTCGGCATCACCGCCGTCGATCCCGTCCGCTTCAACGTCCTCTTCGAACGTTTCCTCAGCGAAGGACGCAAGGGCTGGCCCGACATCGACATTGATCTCCCCTCGGGCGAGCGGCGGGAGCAGGTGATCCAGGAAGTCTACCGGCGCTACGGCCCGCGGGGAGCCGCCATGACCGCCACCGTCATCACCTATCGCGGACGTTCCGCCGCCCGCGAGATTGGCAAGGCCCTCCACCTGCCGGGCGATGTCCTCGACCGCTTCTCCGCCCTGTTCGCCAGCGGGGATTTCCCAAACACCCTCGACCTCATCGAGCAGATGGAGAAGGCGGGCCTGCCGCGCACTCACCCGCGTGCGCCGGCCTTTGCGCAGATCTACAGCCAGATCCGGCGCCTGCCACGTCACCTCGGCCAGCACACCGGCGGCATGATCATCTGTCAGGACACCCTCGACCGCATCGTCCCTCTGGAAAATGCCGCCATGCCCGGGCGGGTGGTCTGCCAGTGGGACAAGGACGACTGCGAGGATCTCGGCATCATCAAGGTCGACCTGCTGGGCCTCGACATGATGGCGGCCATCCAGGATTGCATCACCCTCTGCGCCGGGCGGCAGCGTCCGGTCGACCTCGCCCAATTGCCCGAGGATGACGACCTCACCTACGAGATGCTTCGCCGGGCCGACACCATCGGCGTGTTCCAGGTCGAGAGCCGGGCCCAGATGGCCACGCTTCCAAGGCTCAAACCCCGGGTCTTCTACGACCTGGTCATCCAGATCGCCATCATCCGACCCGGCCCCATCCAGGGCGATCTCGCCCATCCCTACCTGCGCCGCCGGGAAGGCTCCGAGCCGGTCACCTACTACGATGAAAGATTGCGTCCCGTTCTGGAGCGGACCCTCGGCATTCCCCTGTTCCAGGAGCAGATGCTCGCCATGGCCATGGCCATGGCCGGGTTCGACGGGGCCGAAGCGGAGGAACTCCGACGAGCCATCAGCTTCCATCGATCCGACGAGAAAATGCTCCGGGTCACAGCGAAGCTCCGCGATGCCATGGCGGCCCGTGGGGTGAATGCCGAGGTCGCCGACCGAATCGTCCAGGCTGTCGGTTCCTTCGCCCTCTACGGGTTTCCCGAGTCCCATGCGATCAGCTTTGCCCACCTCTCCTACGCCAGCGCCTGGCTCAAGGCCCATCGTCCGCAGGAATTCTACTGCGCCCTGCTCAACAACCAGCCCATGGGTTTCTACTCCCCCGCCACACTCGTCCAGGACGCCCGACGTCACGGCGTCCGGGTCCGCCCCGTCTGCATCCAACGCTCGATCGAAGCCTGCGTCATCGAACCCGACAGCCATCTCCGGCTCGGCCTCGGCCAGGTCCAGGGCCTCCGCCGCGATCACGCCGCCGCCATCGTCCAGGCCCGCGCTGAGACCGGCTCCTTCCGATCGATGGACGACTTCCGCCGGCGCGTACGGCTGACGCCCGACGAACTCAGCACCCTCGCGGAAACCGGCGCTCTCAACGCCCTGGCGGCGCACCGCCGGGCCGCGCTCTGGGAATCCGGCAAGGCGCTGCATCCCGACGAACTCTTCGACGAAGCTCCGATCCACGGTGCTCCGTCAGACCCGGGTCCGCTGGCCCCGATGGATCCCCTCGAACGCCTTCGTGCCGACTATTCCGGCCTGCGCCTCAGCACCGGCGAACATCCGATGTCCCTCCTTCGGGCGAAGCTCCCGGACGTCTGGACGGCAGCCGATCTCCGCCAGGTAAAGGATCGCTTGCGGATCCGGGTGGCGGGTCAGGTGATCTGTCGTCAACGACCCGGCACCGCCAAGGGAGTGTGCTTCCTCAGCCTCGAAGACGAGACCGGCATCTCCAACATCATCGTCTCGCCGCCGCTTTTCGAAGCCAATCGCCTGCTGATCACCTCCGAACCGTTCCTGCTGATCGAAGGCGTTGCCGAAACCCGCAATGGCACCGTCCACGTAAAGGCCGAGAAGTTCGACTGGATCGATTTCCGCCTTGCCACCTCTGCTTCACACGACTTCGGTTGAACGTTCCAAGGGCGGGGATTCCTCCGCCTCATGAAACAGCACCAGCGCCGCGATGGACCCACACTCGAAAACTGTCCCCACGCCCTCCCCCCGAACGGTCTGGGCGTGGGCGGCACTGATGACGCTGCTCGTCACCGTTGGATCCATCTGGGTGACGCCGCCCCTCCATTCCGCCCAACTGGACGGGGCCAGTTATCTCGCCGGCGCGGAATCGATCGGCACGGGACGTGGGTACCGGATGGTCAGTGCCATCGGCGCCCCGCCCATCACCACCTATCCACCCCTTCATTCGGCGCTCCTGTCCTGGGTGTGGAGGGTGCAACCGGAATACCCGGCGAATCTTGGACTGCTGCATGCGTGGATGCAGGCCATCGGAATCGGTGGGCTTCTGCTGGTCTACTTCGAGTGGATCCGCCGAGGCCTGCCCCCGTGGTTGGCCGGCCTGACGGGCTGGGTGCTTGGATGGTCGGGATGCTGGCAGATGGTGACCGTTTTCTGCATGGCGGAACCGCTGTTCCTCCTGCTGGTCGGGGCAATGGCCGGGTGGTATTGGAGACGTCCAAACGATGCCGATCCAGGCTGGCGCGCCGCGCGATGGTGGCTGGGCCTGGGTTGCCTCGCCGCGCTGATGTATCTGGCCCGCTCGGCCGCCGCCGGAATCATCGGTGGAATCCTCGTGGCAGGCGTCTGGGGCGGCGGCCTGCGGCGAGGACGCAATCTGGCGGGATTCGTCCTCCCCGTGGGAGCAGCAGTGGCGTTGTGGGCGATCCAACCCAAGTCGCCCCAGGGTGGATACCTCGCCTACCTGGTCAGTCGCTGGGAGGAACTCGGTGGAGCTTCCGGCGCGGTCCGACTGGGGCTGGAGCAGATTTGGGAGCATTTGGGAGGGCAGAGTTTCGTCGGACTCCTGAGCGACGCGCTGGCGCGGATCCCCGATGCTCGGCGCATCCGGTCCACCCCTCTGAGCGGCGCGGCCCAAGGAATTCAGATCATCGCCGGGCTGGGGACCATGGCCTTGGCGGTACGCGGATATCTCGTCGGTCGGAGTCGCGGAGACGCCGGCGTGCTGACGGTTATCGGGTTCTATCTCCTGCAACTCGTCGTGTGGCCATTCGCCATGGGATCGCGCGCCGCGATCTTTTTGGTTCCTTGGGTCGTGCGCTGGGTCTGGCGGGGCTGGACCAGCCTCGGTTGGGTGTCAAAAAAGCCGGCACTGCACCTCTGTTTGCCAGCGATCGTCCTGGCCGGCATGGCGATTTCCAACCTCCTGTTTGCCCGGATGACTCTGAATCCCTCACTGGAAAAGGAGGCGATGGAGCTCGCGGCCATCGGGCGGTGGATCCGGGAAAATGTGCCGGCAACCGAGATCGTGGGCACCGGTGTGAGCGGTTTCGACCTCTACTGTGCAGTCGGCCGCCCGCTGCTCTCCGGATCGGGCGACGAGCCACCCAGACGCTGCGACCCGGTGCCGCAGGATCCGTCCCTCCGAGCGCGGTTCCTGGTGGTACGGACCGGATCGACGCAGGCGCAGTCGCCGGAATGGGAAGTCCGAATGGAGCATGGAAACTTCCAGGTCTTGAGCCGTCGGTTGCCGGGAAACAAAGGCCCGATTGAAACGCATCGTTGACGCCAGCCCCCCGGAACCGTTCCTTTCGCCCGGTCACGAAGCATATTTCAGGCATCATGAGCGTTCTAGTTGTCGGCACGACGGCGTTGGATTCGATCAAGACCCCAAAACGGGAGAACCCGAAACTGCTCGGGGGATCCGCGAGCCACGCGGCGGTGGCCGCCTCGTTTTTCGCCCCAACCAAACTGGTGGGCGTGGTAGGCGAGGATTTCCCGAAGAAATACATCCAGCTTTACGAGAAGCACGGGCTCTGCCTCAAGGGCCTCGAGCGGGTGAAGGGCGGCCGGACGTTTCACTGGTCCGGTGAATACGAGGTCAACATGAACAACCGTCGCACCCTGGAAACGGTCCTCGGTGTGATCGAGACCTGGCAACCGGCCATCCCCGGCGACCATGAGACCGTCCCCTACGTCCTGCTCGCGAACATCTCGCCTCAGGTCCAGCACCGCGTGCTCGATCAGGTGACCAAGTCAAAGTTCGTCGTGGCCGATACCATGGACCTGTGGCTGAACATCGCCCTCGCCGACGTGCTCCGCCTGCTCAAGCGCATCGACTGTCTCGTCCTCAACGATTCCGAGGCACGCCAACTCACCGAGGAAGACAACGTCGTCAACGCCCTCCCCAGGATCCACAAGCTCGGCCCCCGCTACGTCATCATCAAGAAGGGTGAGCACGGTTCGATCCTGTCTTCCCCCAAGGGATTGTTCGTCGGCCCGGCCTACCCGTTGAAGAAGGTGGTCGACCCGACCGGTGCCGGTGATTCGTTCGTCGGCGGCCTGATGGGCTACCTCGCCAGCCAGAAGCGGGGGAGTGTCGATGACCACCTCCGTCGCGCCATCCTGCACGGCGCGGTGGTGGCTTCATTCTGCTGCGAAGGTTTCGGCCTGACCGCCACCACCAAGGTGACCAAAGCCGAGATCCAGGCGCGCGTTCGCGAACTCGAGAAAATCTCGAGCTTCTGAGCCAACTCCCCAGGCCATGACCGTCAGTGTGGTCATCCCCACCCTGAACGAGGCCCACGCGTTGCCCGCCACCCTGGCGGCCATCGGTCCCGGGGCAGAGGTGATCGTCTCCGACGGCGGAAGCTTCGACGCCACCGTTGCCATGGCCTGCGCGGCCGGGGCCCGGGTCATTGAAGGCTCTCCAGGACGGGGGCGACAACTGGCGGCGGGCATCGCCGCCAGTTCCGCCGAAGCCCTTCTTCTGGTCCACGCGGATACGTGGCTCCCGCCGAACGCCCTCGCCGCCGTCCTCGCTGCTCTCGAATCCCACGACGTCGTCGGGGGAGGATTTCAAAAGCGATTCCGTGACGGCCCTGCCTTGCTCCGATGGGGTGATGGTTTCCGATCCAGGCTGTTCTTCCGGATGACCGGACGCCTCTTCGGTGATCAGGCGATCTTCGCGCGGAGGAACGCCCTGGAAGCC
>CAMCFL010000098.1 GCA_945873715.1 Akkermansia muciniphila | reverse complement strand
CCTTTGAAGGGAGCCGGGAACAGGAGCGCCGTCCGGCGCGGGAGCGTCCTGGAGTGCGCGCAGCGTCAGCTGCCGCTTTCGCCCGCTGCGACGCGTCGGGGAGTGTCGAGTCGTCCGCAATGCTGACCCGCGCCGCGAGGGTTGGACCTTGTGATTGACCCTGGGGCAAAGGGACACCCCGGGCGTCAGGGGTCCCGCGAGGTTCGGTCAAACCTCCGGGACGTAGGTGGGCAGGCGCGACCCCTGCGGGGTCGATGGGCGCTTTGGGGTCGGCCATCCGGCGGTCGAGCGACCGCCGGCTACCTTCCGGGACGCCTCCGGCGTCCGGGTCCGGCGGGGGTGGACCGCTCGTCCCTCAATGTTTCGCCAACGGATTCCACACCTTCTGGAAGCCCAGTCCCTCGAAGTCCTTCCCGTTTACCGTCGCGAGTTCGGTCACGCCTTGCGCGGTCATGGTGAGGGCGGAACGGGTGTCGTAAATCTTCCGGAAGGCAAAATCCTTGGCGCGGGCCCTTTTCCAGAGGAGGTCGTGCAGCGGGCGGCTTTCGGTGGGGAAACCGATGAGCCGCCAGCGCGGATGGATGCGGTAGCTCTGGATCACTTCGACGGCTTCATCGGCGGTCAGCGGATGCTTGAGCACGGAGGAGTTGCGGAGCAGGCCATAGAACTCCGCGAGGATGAACTCGGAGAGGGCCACGTCCTCGTCGTGCTGGATCGAACGTACCCAGTCGTGGGCGGCTTGGTGCCAAGGCGAGGCACTGTTGAATGCGTAGAGCAGGATGTTCGCGTCGATGGAAAGCATGGTTCCTACTTCCTCTTCCGCCGGGTGAGTCGGATCTCGGTGTTGGTCAATTGTGCCTCCGCCTTGACCTCGGCATGGCTCAGCCCTTTCCAGCCGAGATTGCGCGGCTTTGGGGGCTGCCATTCGCGGTTTGCCTCCGGCTCGGGCGCATAAACGCTCAGGATGTACTCGATGCCGCGCCGGGCGAGTTCGGCGAGGGAGATCTCGCGGGCCTCGCACAGCTTTTTTGCGCGGGCAAAGGTCTCGTCCGGAAGCTGGATTTGCGTTCGCGTCATGCCAACAGACTGATGGCACCTCCCCATGCCGTCAATGCGGCGGCGTGCGCCCCTTCCGCTGAGTGGGGGGGCCGCCGCGGAGAAGCGGAGAAGCGGGGGCCGGACGAAGCAGGACTTTGAAGGGAGCCGGGACCAGGAATCGCCGTCCGGCGCGGGAGCGTCCTGGAGAGTGCGTGCAGCGTCAGCTGCCGCTTTCGGCCGCTGCGACGCGTCGTGGGGTGTCGATTTCGCCGGGACCGGGGTACGCGCCGCGAGGGTTGGACCTTGTGATTGACCCTGGGGCAAAGGGACACCCCGGGCGTCCGTAGGTCCCGCGAGCTTCGGTCCAACCTTCGGGTAGTAGGCGGGCAGGCGCGACCCCGCCGGGGTCGATGGGCGCTTTGGGGTCGGCTCTCCGGCGGTCGAGCGACCGCCGGCTACATTCCGGGACGCCTCCGGCGTCCGGGTCCGGCGGGGGGCATGGCCGCGGGGGAGCGGAGAAGCGGAGGAGGGGCAGGATTCGGATTTCGCCCGATCGGTCGTCATATTCCACGAGGGCGCCCGCATTCGGTCCTCCCGTTCAACGCGCCCCCTTCCGGTCTCCGCTTCTCCGCTCCTCCGCGGCCATTCCCCACGCCCAGAAGAAGAGCCGCGGAGAAGCGGAGAAGCGGGGGCTCCGAGCTGGCCTGGACCGGCAGGCTGCCGATCCCCCCGGCAGGGGGGGGCGGGTTTTACCCCATGTCGATTCACCCGATCGTTTGGAAGGATGAGGTTCTGAGGGGCGATCCGGGTCATTGTGGTTCGCGAGAAGCCGGGATCGCTCCCTCAGATCGGATCACGGCAGTTTTTTATCCGCAGATGGCGCAGATGGCGCAGATGCCGAAGCGCCTTTCCGTTGAAACGTCCTTCACTGCAGGGAAGGCAATTCTCCGGCCGCCTTTGGCGGAGTGGGCAAAAGCGGCAGCTGACGCTGCACGCACTCCACGAGGCTCCCGCCGCGCCCGCGTTCGATCCGGTTCCAGGATCCGGCCCGTGCCTTGGTTGGATCGAACCCCGCTTCTCCGCAGCTATTCCCAACCCAACGATCGTCTGCCCAGTACCGGCGGGCCGCCGGCACCCCCGGTCCGACTTGGTGACGGAGTCCCCTCCCATCTGCGTCATCTGCGTCCTCTGCGGATAACCCTCGGCTCCCGGACCCACCGGCTCAGGCGATCAGTTTGCGGATCACTTCGCCGGAGACGTCGGTGAGACGGAAATCGCGCCCGGCATGACGGTAGGTGAGGCGCTCGTGGTCGAACCCGAGCAGGTGCAGCAAGGTGGCGTGGAGATCGTGGACGGAGGTCCGGTCTTCGACCGCGCGGAACCCGAATTCATCGGTCGCGCCATACACGGTTCCTCCCTTCACCCCACCTCCGGCGACCCAGACGCTGAACCCGTAGTGGTTGTGGTCGCGTCCGAGCTTGGACTTGCCGCCGTCGCCGAGTTCAACGGAGGGCGTGCGACCAAACTCACCGCCCCAGAGGATCAGGGTGTCTTCGAACAGACCGCGTTGCTTGAGATCGGTGATCAACGCGGCAATGGGGCCGTCGATGTCGGCCGAGTGCTTGCGGATGTTGCCTTCGATGTTGTCGTGATGATCCCAGGGTTGTCCGGCGCCGTGCCACAGTTGGACGAAGCGGACTCCGCGCTCCAGGAGACGACGGGCGATGAGGGTCTGGCGGCCGTGGACGGTGTCGCCGTAGGCGGCGCGGACGTGCGTGGGTTCGCGTCCGAGATCGAAGGCGTCGGACGCCTCCAGTTGCATGCGGAAGGCGAGTTCGAAGGATTCGATGCGCGCCTCGAGCCGGGGATCATTTCCGCGCGCCTGTTGATGCGCGCCGTTCAGTTCGCGGAGGAGTTCGAGTTGTCGGCGCTGGGTGGTGATGTCGGCGTGCGGGCTGCGGATGTGTTCGATGAGTTTGTCGACCTCGCGATGCTGGGGATCGACGAACGTTCCCTGGAAGACCCCGGGAAGGAAGGCGGACTGCCAGTTCTCCGAATCCTTGATGGGCATCCCGCCGGGGCACATGGAGACGAACCCGGGCAGGTTCTGGTTCTCACTGCCGAGGCCATAGAGCGTCCAGGCCCCGAACGACGGGCGCACCTGCACGCTGTCGCCGCAGTTCATGAGCATCAGCGACGGCTCGTGGTTGGGCACCTGCGCGTACATCGAGCGGATCACCGCGATGTCGTCGGCGTGGGCCGCCGTCCGGGCGAAGAGTTCGGAGATCTCCAGTCCGCTCTGTCCGTAGCGCTTGAATTGAAACGGGGAGGGGAAGGCCGCGCCGGTCTTCCGTTCCGTGCGCAGGTATTCGCCCGGGATTGGCTTTCCCGCGTACTTCGTCAGCGCGGGCTTCGGATCAAAGGTGTCGACGTGCGAAGGTCCGCCATTGAGGAAGAAGTGGATCACGCGCTTCGCCCGGGGCGCGAAATGCGGGGCGCGCGGCATCATGGCCGAAGGCGCGGGAGCGCCAGCCCGTGCCTGGTCGAGTGCGGCGAGCGAGACCGCGCCCAGGCCCATTCCGGAGAGGCGGAGGAAGTCGCGTCGGGTCAGGTGGGGAGACATGGCGTCAATCGACGAAAGCGAACTCGTTGGTGAGAAGGAGGACCTGGGCGTACTGCTCCCAGGCTTCGAGCGCGGTCTGAGCGGCGCCCGGTCCGCTGAATCCGGTGCTCGCCTCCCAGCGGTCGGAACCGGCGACGACCACCGGGTTCCACAGGAACTGGTCGTATCCGAGCCCGCCCCCGATATCGACGAGGAAGTCGATCGTGTCCCCCGCCTGGACGTGGACGTTGGTCGCGGCGAGTTCGGCCTTGCCGTGATGCACGTTGGCCGACTGGAGCAGTCCGTCCCGGCTGGAAATGAGGAAGCCGCGGACGCCGTCGCCTTCGGTAGGTTCGTGGGTGAGCGTCCCCGACACGGAAACGGTGAGGTCGCGCGGAGCGGTCCAGCGTCGGATGCAACCGTGAGCGCGGGTGTTGCCGGGGTGTCCGCCCTTGGGGGTGAGTTGAGCCCAACCCGTTTCGCCGCCGGGGAACGCCGCGGCTCCCTGCCAGGCCGTGCCGGTGAAATGCGGCAGTGGCTTGAAGCCGCGCAGGCGGCGGGTGGCCTCGTCGTACTCGCCCCAGCCATGGCTCCAGACGGAGGTGTCGGGTTTCCGCTCCGTATTCGCCGCGGCTCGGTCGGCGGCGCTGACGAAGCGGAGTCCGGCCTCCAGTTCGGTCGGGGTGGGCGGGCGTTGGAACAGGCGCAGGTGAAGGCTTCGCACGCGGTCGCCGGGGTTCAGGCTAGCGGTCTGTCGGGCCAACTCCCGCGCGCGCTGGGCGGCGAACGGTCCGTTGAGAAAGAACAGTCCCTGTTGTGGAACGGTCGTCTCGTGTCGGACCGCCACGTGCAGGTCGGGATTGGCGAAGTCGAAGGTCCGCAGGACGCCGGGAAGGAATTGTCGGTCGACGAACGCGTAGAGCGTGCGACGTCGGTTCGTGGCTTCGAGAAGTTCCGAGGGTTTGCCGCCTTGAACGGGATCCAGTTCCCCGCTGGCGGCCAACATTCCGTCGCGGATCTGCTCGAACTCCAGTCGACGCCCGGGAAAGGCCGAGAGGAGTCGCTGCTCGGGATCGGTCGTCGGTGGCTCCCGATGCGCGGTCTGATACACGGCGCTGAGAAGGATCCTTCGGTGCAGCGATTTCAGGCTCCATCCTTCTTGCATGAATCGGAGGGTGAGCCAGTCGAGAAGTTCGGGGTGCGACGGTGCCGGCGCGCGGAGGCCGAAGTCGCTGGGTGTGCCGACGAGACCGACGCCGAAGTGATGTTGCCAGACCCGGTTCACCAGCACCCGGGCCGTGAGCGGATTGGAGGGAGCCGTGATGGCCTGCGCGAGTTCGAGTCGTCCGCTGCCGTGCTGGAAGGCCTTGCGGCTCGGCCCGGCCAGGATGCCGAGGAATTGACGCGGCACCTCGGGCCCGGGCTGCGAGGGACTGCCCCGGCGGAACACGCGCGGATTCGGCTCGGTCGGGCGATCCGACAGCACCAGAGCCGCGGGAAGACCCAACTCGATCCAGCGTCGGTCGATGTCGCCCTGGAGCTTGCCCAGTTCTCCGCTCACCGAGGTGGGTAGGTAGTACTCGATGTTGACGATCGGACTGTTGGGAACGGTGGTGGGGGACTCGGGGGAATGGAGGAAGGCGTGGAGTTCGGCGAGGGCCGCCTCTTCGCTTGGGCTCGGACGGGGAGGAGAATCAGCCTCCTCACGTCGGCTCTTACCGGAGAACTCAGATTCGGCGTCGCGGAAGAGTTCGCCATAGCGCGTGGCCACGTCGCGCATGCGGGTGACCGGACGCTCGAAGGCCCGGACGACCCGGGGGTTGATCGGGTGCGCGGCGAAGAGTCTGTCGAGGGCGGCCCGGGCCTGGGCGGCGAAGTCGGGTCCGTCGCCGGGAGAGATCTCGGCGAGACGATGCCAGGGGGCGAAAATCGGATGCGGCGCGCCGCGGGTCTGGCGGAGGCAGTCGCGCCAGCGTCGGACGGAGTGGGGAATGAGGTCTTCGGGGGTCAGGATCTGTTCGAAACCTTCCTCGGGGTACTGGTTCAGTTCGAGTTGGGCGGCGAGGTAATCGGCGACCCGGGCGCGAAGTCGGGCGTTGGCTTCCCCGAGACGTTCGGCGTGTTTCGCGGTGAACTTCTTCTGACGTTCGACGGCCTCGGGATCCGCGGTGGGCGCGAGGGTGAATTGCCGGTCGTCGGAGCCATGGAACACGCCGTAAAGCGAGTAGTAGTCGTCGGTGGGAATCGGGTCGTACTTGTGATCGTGGCAACGGGCGCAGGTGACCGTCAGGCCCAGGGTGGTCCGGGTAACGACGTCGATCCGGTCGTCAATGATGTCGTGGGTCACGCCCAGGAAGCGTCGGCCAAGGGTGATGAATCCCATGGCGGCCAGATCGGGGGAAGCCGGGGGAACCAGTTGATCGGCGGCGATCTGGAGTTGGAGGAAACGATCGTAGGGAAGGTCCCGATTGAAGGCCTGGATCACCCAGTCCCGATAGGCGGCGGCATGGACGAATCGACGTTCCTCCCGGTCGTAAACGTAGCCCTTGGTATCGGAGTAACGGGCGACGTCCAGCCAGTGCCGACCCCAGCGCTCGCCGTATTGGGGACTGGCCAACAGACGATCAATCCAGCGGGCGACCGCGGCGGCGCGATCGACGGCGAGGTCGGCGGCGAAGGCGTCAACGTCCGCCGCCGAAGGCGGAAGGCCGGTCAGATCGAAGGAGAGACGGCGAAGGAGGGTGCGCGGATCCGCCGGCGGAGCGGGCGTGATCCCGGCGGATTCGAGCCGGGCCAGGATGAAGCGATCGATGGGCGTCTGCGCCCAGGCGGCGTTGGCGACCGCAGGAGGGACGACCGGGCGGGGAGGTTGAAAGGCCCAGTGACGGGAGGCATCGGCCGGCGGTGCCGCCCGGAGCGGAGCCGTGCTGGCCATCGCGAGCATCACGAGCAGGCAAAGCAGAAACGCCGGCCGGATGCGGTCGGTGCGGACGGGTCTGTGGAGGTGCGGTCGCGTTCCCATCTGCGGATTGGCCGACAGGGTAGGCCGGGGGGAAATCAATGGAAGCGGCTTTCGCAGGTTTGGGGGCGGGATGTGCCGCGAGGCTTGGACCCACGTGCCGACACTGCCGCCTTGGGTTGGGCAGGGATTGAATCGCGGATCGGCGGATCGGAACTCCGGTTGGAATGCGCCTTGAGGCGGCGGCAGGGGGTTGGCTGGGACCGGCAGGTTGCTGGCCCCCCCGGCACGGGGGGGGCATGGGGTCTTCACCCAAGAAGACAGCCCGCGTTTTGGCCAGTGGCAGGGCCCAAAACCGGTGCGTGGCCTCAAATCGACGAGAAACAGTCCTTGCCGCCGACTCCATTGCGCGGGTACACGTCCGCCACTTATTCATGGGGAAGGCTCTGATCATTGCTGAGAAACCATCGGTGGCGGCGGATATCGCCAAGGCCATCGGAGGTTTTGCGAAGGACAAGTCGGGCGACTTTTTCGAAAGCGACCGCTACGTCCTGTCATCCGCTGTCGGCCATCTCCTGGAGTTGGCCGTGCCGGACGAATTCGAAATCACCAAGGGCAAATGGACCTTTGGGATGTTGCCGCACCTGCCGCCGCGGTTCGGGTTGGCCCCGATCGAGAAGAATGAGAACCGGCTCAAGGTGCTGGCACGGTTGATCAAGCGGAAGGATGTCGATGCGCTGGTCAACGCCTGCGACGCCGGGCGCGAGGGCGAGTTGATCTTCCGCAACATCGCCGCCTACACCGCCGCGAAACAGCCGGTGACCCGGCTCTGGCTGCAGTCGATGACTCCCCAGGCGATCCGCGATGGCTTCGCCAAGCTGCGGACGGACTCGGACATGCGACCACTGGCCGATGCCTCCCGCTGCCGTTCGGAGGCCGATTGGCTGGTGGGGATCAACGGGACGCGGGCGATGACCGCGTTCAACAGCAAGTCCGGTGGATTCTTTCTGACGACGGTGGGCCGGGTGCAGACGCCGACCCTCGCCATCGTGGTGGAACGGGAGGAACGCATTCGCAAGTTCGTCTCCCGCGATTACTGGGAGGTGATCGGAACATTCCAGGCGGCCGGCGGAACCTACGCCGGGAAATGGATCGATGAGACGTTCCGGCGTCCCGAGGGGCGGGATGCGGACGCGGAGCTCAAGGCGGATCGGTTGTGGGACAAGGCCCGGGCGGAGGCCATCCGCGGGAAGTGCGAGGGACGTCCCGGCACGGTCACGGAGGAGAGCAAGGCGGCGACCCAGCTGTCGCCGTTGCTGTATGACCTGACGACCCTGCAGCGCGAGGCGAACCAGCGGTTTGGGTTCAGCGCCAAGAACACCCTTTCCCTGGCTCAGGCCCTGTACGAGCGCCACAAGGTCCTGACCTATCCCCGGACGGATTCCCGGAACCTGCCGGAGGATTACGTCGCGACGGTGCGCAAGACGCTGGAGGCGTTTTCCGGCGGCGACGCCGTGGATCGATCGGTGGTGCCTTCGGTCTTCGGTCCGTTGGCCCACAAGATCCTGGCGGAGGGGTGGCTGCGTCCGAACAAGCGGATCTTCAACAATGCCAAGGTGAGCGATCACTTTGCCATCATCCCGACCGGCGTGATGCCCAAGGGCCTGACCGAACCGGAGCAGAAACTGTTCGAGTTGGTGACGCGCCGGTTCCTGGCGGTGTTCTTCCCCGCCGCGGAATACCTGGAGACGGTCCGCATCACCCGGGTGTCGGGCGAGCCTTTCAAGAGCGTGGGCAAGGTGCTGATGAAGGCCGGTTGGCTCGAGGTTTACGGTCGGGAAGCGGCCGACGACGAGACGCCGACGCTCGCGCCGGTGCAGTCGGGGGAGACGGTCCAGACGACCGGGATCGAAGTGAAGGGGTTGCAGACCAAGCCCCCCGCGCGCTACTCGGAAGCCACCTTGCTCAGCGCGATGGAAGGTGCCGGCAAGATGGTCGAGGACGATGAACTGCGGGAGGCGATGGCCGAGCGCGGCCTCGGCACGCCGGCGACCCGTGCTGCGATCATCGAAGGTCTGCTGAGTGAGGAATACCTCCTTCGCCAGTTGCGCGAGCTGGTTCCCACGGCCAAGGCGTTTTCCCTCGTGCAGTTGCTGCGCGGACTCGGGGTCGCCGAGTTGGCCCGTCCCGAGATGACCGGGGATTGGGAAGCCAAGCTGAAGAAGATGGAGCGGGGTGACCTGG
>CAMCFL010000097.1 GCA_945873715.1 Akkermansia muciniphila | reverse complement strand
GAAACTTCGGCGCACTCAAGGTCAGCCCCTTCTTCCATTGGACCGACGCCCAGCTCGACGCCTACCTCGCCGAGCACGGCCTGCCCAATGAGTGGGATTATTTCGATCCCGCCAAGGCCGACGAGAAGCGCGAGTGCGGCCTGCACGCGGCGTGGGGTGGCAAAGCCCTCGGGAAAGCCTGAAACCGACTTTACCGTGACCTCGTATCATCTCGATCACCTCGACCAGCTCGAGACCGAAGCCATCCATATCCTTCGGGAAGTGGCAGCGGAATTTGAGCGGCCCGCACTGCTGTTCTCCGGCGGCAAGGATTCCATCTGCATCCTGCGTCTGGCCGAGAAGGCCTTCCGGCCATCGGACATTCCGATGCCCTTCCTCAACATCGAGACCGGGCATGAGTTTCCCGAGTTGATCGAGTTCCGCGACCGCCGCGCCGCCGAGCTGGGTGCCAAGCTGATCGTTCGGACCGTCGACGACGTCCTGGCTCGCGGCATGGCCGTCCAGGCCGCCGGGGAGATCAGCCGGAACAAGCTCCAGATTCCCGCGCTGCTGGGAGCGATCGAGGAATTCAATTTCGACGCCTGCATCGGCGGCGCGCGACGCGATGAGGAGAAGGCCCGGGCCAAGGAACGCTTCTTCAGCTTCCGCGATGCCTTCGGTCAGTGGGATCCCAAGAACCAGCGTCCAGAAATCTGGAACCTGTACAATGCCCGCCTGAATCCGGGGGAGAACATGCGGGTGTTCCCGCTCTCCAACTGGACCGAGATGGACGTGTGGCAGTACATCCGCCGCGAGAAGCTCGCCGTGCCCACCATCTACTTCAGCCACGAACGCGAGTGCTTCCGTCGCGGTGGCCAATGGCTGCCGGTGCCCCCCGAGCACCGCGACCCCAACAAGCCCGATCCCTACGCCGGCGCGCGGCCCCGTCCCAATGAAGACCGCCGTCGCTTGGTGGTCCGGGTGCGGACGATTGCCGACATGATCAGCACCGGCATGATCGAGTCCCCGGCCGAAAGCGTGGACGACATCATCGGCGAAGTGTCCGCCGCCCGGGTGACCGAGCGCGGAACACGGGCGGATGACAAGGCGTCCGAAGCCGCGATGGAAGACCGCAAGAAGGCGGGATATTTCTGAATTGAGGCGGTCGTACACGGGATTAGCCTCACGACGGACGATGAACCCGGAATTCCAGGCGCTGGCGGATGAGCTGTACCGCGAACGCGTGCTTCGCGCACGGCGCACGCCGCCGGAGGAGCGGATTCTTCAGGGGCCGCAGCTTTTTGACATGGCGTGTGAGGCCAGTCTTGCGGGCATCCGGGCGCGCAACGCTGGAATGGATGAGGCCGCTCTCTTTGCGGAACTGCGCCGTCGGATTCGGATCGGGCGCCAACTGGAGGACAGGGTCGCTTGAAGGAGGCGTTGTCCATCGTAACGGAGGTGCTTGGAGCCCTGTCGCGTTCCGGGATTCCTCACATGATGGTGGGATCCTTTGCCCGGAACTTTCATTCGTTCCCCAGGTCGACGCAGGACGCCGACATCGTTCTCACATTGCAACCGGGCGACCTCGACCGATTGATGCTGGAGGCCGGGCCGGCCTTTGCTCTGGATCCTCAGGCCAGCTTTGAGACGAACACCGGAACGTTCCGCCACACGCTCATCCATCGGCAATCCGGCTTCACGATCGAGTTATTCCTTCTGAGTCGTGATCCGTTTGACCAGGAACGCTTTGCTCGACGCCTTTCCATCCAGTTCAACGGAGCTTCGTCGAGTGTTCTGACCGCTGAAGATCTGGTCCTCACCAAGCTGCGGTGGGCGCGAACCAAGGATCTTGACGACGTCCGCGACGTCTTGGCAGTGCAGGGAGATGGGTCCTTGAATTGGGACTACATTGCTCGCTGGACCGATGTGCATGGCACTTCGGAGCGCCTGACAAAGATCCGTGCCGCACTTGGTCCGAGTCGCCCCGCCTGACCCCTTTCCTATGTCCGCACACCCCGTAGAAATCCTGCGTTTCAACACCTGTGGTTCCGTCGATGACGGGAAGTCCACGTTGATCGGTCGGCTGCTGTATGACTCCAAATCGCTGATGGAAGATCAGCTCGAGGCGTTGGAGCGATCCGCAGACCTGACCGGTGGCGGGCAGATCAACCTGGCCAATCTCACCGACGGCCTGAGGGCCGAGCGTGAGCAGGGGATCACCATCGACGTGGCCTACCGCTACGTGGCGACCCCGCTCCGGAAGTTCATCGTGGCCGACACCCCGGGGCACGTGCAGTACACGCGCAACATGGTCACGGGCGCCTCCACGGCCAACCTGTCGATCGTGCTGGTCGATGCCCGGCTCGGCGTGATCGAACAGTCCCGTCGCCACACCTATATCGCCTCGCTCCTGCGCATCCCGCACCTGGTGATCGCGGTGAACAAGATGGACCTCGTTGGATGGAGCCGGGAGCGGTTCCAGGAGATCCGCGATGAATTCGAGAAGTTCCTTCCGCTCCTCGACATCAAGGACGTCAAGTTCATCCCCATCAGCGCCCTCAACGGCGACAACGTCGTGACGCCCTCGGCGCACACTCCCTGGTACGAAGGGCCCACCCTTCTCGGGCACCTGGAATCCGTCCACATCGCCAGCGACTGGAACCTTCAGGGCCTTCGTTTCCCGGTGCAGTGGGTCAATCGCCCGAACAACCCGCGCGATCCCAAGCTCCACGATTTCCGCGGCCTCAGTGGACAGATCGCGGGCGGATTCGTCCGGGTCGGACAACGCGTCATGGCCCTTCCCTCCGGCATGAAGAGCACCGTCGAGGAGATCTGGACCTACGACGGATCCCTGCCCGAGGCCTTCTGTCCGCAGTCGGTGACCATCCGGTTGAAGGACAACATCGACATCTCCCGCGGCGACATGCTGGTCGGACTCGAACATCTACCGGGCATGTCCACGGACCTGCACGGAAAGGTTTGCTGGATGAATCCGCGCCCGTTGGTGGCCGGACGGAAGTATCTGCTCAAGCACACCACCCAGACGGTCCAGGCCGTGGTCACCTCCCTGGAAAGCCGGATCAACATCCACACCTACGACGCGGAACCGGCTCCAGGTGAACTGGCGATGAACGATATCGGCACCATCCGGATCAAGACCGCCAAGCCGGTCATCTTCGACGGCTACGGCACCAACCGTCTCACCGGTGCCTTCATCCTGATCGAAGCCGGATCCAACCTGACCGTGGCCGCCGGAATGCTGCATGTCCCCACCGAAGCCGTCCGACCCGAGTACAACGACTTCGCGATCTGAGCGATTGTCCGGAGGGACGAGCTCTGCGAGTCCGAGACTCCGCCGGTGGGCATTGGGGACTCGGTGAGGGTGCGTCTTTGGTTGGTCAAGAATGTAGGCCGCCTGCCCTCAGGCGGCGATGGGAGGATCGCCCGCTGAGGGCAGCGGGCCTACATCCGTGACATCAAACCCGGGATGTGCCCCTGTCCGGGTCGCACCCGCCCGCCGGCTCATCGGCATTGAGGAATCGGGATTCTGGCGGACCCTGGTGCGTCATGGATCCGATCCACCCGATGTTTCCCGTCACCCGGCGTGCTGCGCTGCAACGATGGCAGGAGTTCCTCCCCGGGGCCGCCCGGTATGGAGCCGGTCGTAACCGCGTGGAACCCGGGCATCCGCAGGTGACCCGCCTTTCTGCCGCCATCCGCGGGCGGCTGGTCACCACGGAGGAGTTGATCGGAAGCCTGCTCGAACGGCATCGCTTCGAGGCCGTCGAGAAGTTGGTTCAGGAGTTCCTCTGGCGGGACTACTGGAAGGGATGGCTCGAGCTCCGCCCCAGCGTGTGGACCACCTATCGCCAGGAGTTGGCTCGTGTGCTTCATGACGGTGATCCCGCCATCCTCCGCCGTGCCGAGACGGTGAGGTCGGGCCGGGGCGGCATCGCCGTCATGGACCGATTCGCCCGGGAGTTGATCGAGACCGGTTACCTTCACAACCACGCCCGCATGTGGTGGGCCGGATACTGGGTCCACGTCGAGCGCCTGCCCTGGGTGCTGGGGGCCGACTTCTTCTATCGACACCTCCTGGATGCCGATCCGGCCAGCAATACGCTGGGATGGCGCTGGGTGGCGGGACTGCAGACCTTGGGCAAGGTCTATCTCCCCCGACGCTCCAATCTGGAGAAGTACTGCGCCGCGGAATGGATGTCCGATACCACCGGCCTCGATCGCATCGACGACGCCCGGGTGACGGCCTTTCCGCCCGCCGAGGAACCGCCGCCTGCGCGCGTTGGCTGGCAATCCCTGCCGGAGCTCCCCGAGCTCCCTGCGGGCCGATGGGGGCTGTGGTTGCACGGCGAGGACCTGACCCCGGAGCTCTCGGCCCTCGGGCCGCTCCGTCCGGACTGCGTGCTGACCGTTCTGGACGAACCCCTGATGCAGAAGCTCGGCTTTTCCGCGCAACGGGTGGACTCCATCCGGGAGGGGCTTGCGGACGCCCGAGCCCGCGCAGCAGCACATTTCGGCTGTCCGGTGGAACAACGGGCCCAAGGCGGCTTTGCCGCGCACCTGTGCCAGGTCGCGCGCGAAAGACAACTCACAGGGTGGGTGGCAATGCGTCCCGCGGTGGGCCCTCTCGGCGATGCCATCCCAGGGATCGAGGCTGCCCTGGCCGCGGAAGGCTTCCGGATCCACTGGTGCCGACGACGCTGGGACGAAACGGGGTGGCCGCAGGCGGCGGCGGGATTCTTCCCATTCTGGGAGAAGGCCCGAGGCAGATTGCTTGCCCGGGCGAAGACGCCGTCGGAACAGGGGTTGTTGAACATCTAGACCTGCGAATCGGGCTTCTGGTTCCGCTTCACGATCGGGGACGGCCGCGGAGAAGCGGAGGCCAGACAGGATTGCGTCAGGAGCAATGCGGCATGCACTCCTTGTCATCACCGATTCGCCGGCATAGACTAGTCAAACACTGGTTAATTTAAGGACCTGAATCAACATGGGCACTGTTACCGCCTTTGACGCCAAGACCCGTTTCGGTGAGTTACTCGAACGTGTAGGTCGCGGTGAGGAGATCGTCATTACCCGTCACGAGAAGCCTGTCGCCCGGATCATTCCCGAGGGACGACCGAGTCTGGAGCAGGTCCGTCTGGCAGTCGCATCCCTCAACCGTCTGCGGGGTGACATTCTCGCCCGGACCAAGGGGCGGGCCAAACTCTCCGATAGCGAAGTTCAGTCCGCCATCGAGGAAGGACGTCACTGATGGATCGCTTGGTCGTGGACGCTTCGGTGGCGATTGCCTGGGTCCACCCAGGCCAGGCCACTTCTGATTCCACCGCCCTGTTGGTTCTGGTGGAACGGGGAACTTTGCTGGTTGTTCCGGCCCTGTGGCCCGTGGAGGTGGCGAATGCCCTCCTGGTGCTGGAACGTCGGGGCAAGCTGACCGCCGAAGAGCGCGGCTCCGCGTTGGAGGCCTTGTTAGCCCTGACCTGCGTGATTGACCATGAGATGGCATCGCTCGCGTGGACGCGACTTTCGGAACTGGCTACGGAAATGAAGCTCAGCGCTTATGATGCCGCGTACCTGGAGCTGGCACTACGGTTGAAATTGCCCCTGGCCTGTCGGGACGGACCCTTACGCGAGGCTGCGAAAAAGCGAGGGGTAGCACTCGTTCCCTAAGCTCGAATGGTGCCTCATCCACGGCGAAGGATGGTCGGCGCGGAGGTGGCCGGCCATGCTACCTTCCTGTTGGACGGAGCGGGTTTTCGCCTTCCCTACCAGCCGTAGCCAACAATGAATCTCCCGCTCCAATCCGAAGCCCTCCATCTTGGAGCCCAGATCCTGATCGGGTCGGTTTGGGTTTTCCATGGGCTCTACAGCAAGCTCCTCAACGGGATCCCCCGGCACCGGCTGATCGTGGCGAAGATCCTTGGTGCTGCGAACGCCGCGCAGGCCACGAGGGCGATCGGACTGCTCGAGGTGTTGCTGGGGATCTGGGTCTTCACCGGGTGGCAGCCGGTGCCTTGTGCCGGCGTGCAGACGGCGGCGATCGTCGCGATGAACTGCCTGGAGATCCTTCTGGCGCGCAAGCTCCTGATTTCCGCGGTCGGCATGGTGTGCTTGAACGTGGGCTTCCTGACGCTGGTTTGGTTCTGGGCGACCGTGCCGTGAGGTCCGGGAAGTTTGGACCGCGGACGACGCGGATGAGCGTGGATAGGAAGACCTGCCGCCGTGGGGCGGCTGGACCTTTCTGACCTGGTTGACGTCGTTGTCAGCGATCTCAATCGGGTCAGAAGGGCTCCGCTTCTCATAAGTGAAGCGGGAGGGAGCTGCGCCGGAGATCAGGCCGGGATCTCGTCGGCGCGGAAGAAGCGGCGCACTTCGAGCTCGGCGTTCTCCACGGAATCGGAGGCGTGACAGATGTTCAGCATGCTGTTGGTGCCGAGATCGCCGCGGAGCGTGCCCTTGGGGGCCTTGCGGGAGTCGGTGGGTCCGAGGAGATCACGGACCTTCAGCACGGCTCCGGGTCCGTTCAGGATCAGGGCGAGGACCGGGCGCGAGGACATGAACTCGACGATCTCGGGGAAGAAGGGTTTGTCGGCGAGGTGGGAGTAGTGTTCCGCGAGAAGCGGGCCGGTGAGGCGCAGCATCTTGGCGGCGGAGAGCTGGAGACCCGCCGCTTCAAAGCGGCGGATGACCTCGCCTGCGAGGTTCTTTTCCATGCAATCCGGTTTGCAGAGGACCAACGTACGTTCCATGGGACGGCCAGTATGCGCCGAAAACAGGCCGGCGACTCAAGCTTCAATGCGGTGGCCGGTCATTCGACGGGTGCATCCTGAGTTTGCTGTCACGAATGTGGGCCCGCTGCCCTCAGCGGGCGTTCTCACATCGCCGCCTGAGGGCAGGCGGCCTACATCCTCAAGTTGCTCCCGTCATTCGACCCGCCCCGGCTCCCGCACTCCCGATCCAACCCGTTGCGTTCGGCCATCACCCAGTTCCTGTCGTGCTTCCTCGGCGAGCAGGAGGAGACGGCTGAGGACTTCCGGTTGCTCGGCGATCACATTGCGGGTTTCCCCGGGATCCGAAGCCAGATGGTAGAGTTCGAGCCCGACAGGGACTTGCTGGTACCGGGTCGGGATGCCGTTCGTTCCACCGGGTCTGCCACCCAGCGTCTGGGACGTGTGGGGAAGCATCAGCTTCCAGTCGCCACTGCGCAGCGCCTGGAGATGTCCCTGATGGTAATAGATGAAGTACGCGGCATGCGGGTTGGTGGCGCCCGGATCGCCTCGCAGGAGGGGAAGGACATCGAGTCCGTCGATCTTCCGCGAGGGCAACGGTGCCCCGACGATGCCAGCCAGGGTCGGCAGCAGGTCGATGGTCATCAGGGGCGTGTCAGAAACCCTTCCCTTGGGGATCTTGCCGGGCCAGCGCATGACACAGGGCACGCGGATTCCTCCTTCGAAGCTGGTTCCCTTCCCTTCCCGAAACGGGCCTGCGGCGCCCGCATGGTCGCCGTAGCTGAGCCACGGACCGTTGTCCGAAGTGAAGATCACCAGGGTATTGTCTTCGATTCCGTGGCGACGCAGGGCCCGCAAGACTTCCCCCACCGACCAGTCGATCTCCTCGATCACGTCCCCGAACACCCCTCGCTTCGATCGTCCGGCAAACCTGGGCCCGGCAAAGATCGGCACATGCGGCATTGAATGGGCGAGGTAGAGGAAGAAAGGGCGGTTGGCATTGCGCCCGATGAAGTCCACCGCGCGTTCCGTGTATCGCCGCGTCAATTGGCTCTGGTCGGGCATCTCTTCGATCACCCGGTCGCCTTCGATCAACGGCAGCGGCGGATAGGTGCCGACCGCTCCCGACGGGTGGCGTGGCCACATGTCGTTGGAGTAGGGCAGTCCGAAGTACTCGTCGAATCCCTGCCGGATGGGCAGCAAAGCAGCCGGCCGGCCCAGATGCCATTTGCCGAACATCGCCGTCGCGTACCCCCGCGGCTTGAGGACCTCCGCGATGGTCATCTCGTCCGGGTGAAGCCCGATTTTCTGGTTCGGCCCGAGAGCACCGTGAATCCCGAGTCGATTCGGGTAACACCCCGTGAGCAACGCTGCCCGCGAGGCGGAGCAGACCGCCTGGGCGACATAGAAGCTGGTGAACCGGGTTCCGCTTCGCGCCAGCCCATCGATCTGAGGAGTGCGAAGGTCCTTCGCGCCGAAACACCCGATGTCCCCCCAGCCCAGGTCATCGCAGAAGATCAGGACCACATTGGGAAGTCGGGCCGCGGCTGGGGCGGCCGAGCTCCGGGGAATCACCGTGGCGAGGAAGAGGAATCCAACGAGGAGTGCCACCGACCGCCGGAGCACGGGCAGGAATCGCGAGGGAACCATGCCAGAGGTTCTCCCTTCCGCCGGGGATTGGGGAAGACCGATGTTTGTAATGGATGCCACCATTCTCGTCCGATGTCACTGGACCGAGGGTGCCGGCAGACAGCCGGCACGATTCAGAAGAACGGGGGAATGGGCGGCTCGCCCGTTCCATTCAACGTTTCGACTCAGTGCGTCGAGAAGCCCTGAGCGAAGGATTCCAGCGAAACGGCCATGATCGCAGCACGGATCAGACGACGCAGGTGAGCTTCGTCCTGAATCCGATCGAGGCGAGCCACAAGGTCGGCGGAGGGAGATCCAAATCGTTGGGTCAGATCCTCGACCAGCATCTCGCGAAGCGCCGTGATTCGTCCTTCCCGCAATCCAGCATCCTGACCTTCACGCCGGCCTTCCTGCCAGCCTTCCTGTCGGCCTTCTTCCCGGACCAATCGATCGTAGGTACTGATGTACGGCATACTCGTCTCCTGTTGTAGCTTTCGCAGTTCCTGGCGGAACGTTAACTCTTCC
>CAMCFL010000096.1 GCA_945873715.1 Akkermansia muciniphila | reverse complement strand
CGCTGCCCCATGGGCCGGAGTTCCGCTTCGTCGATGCGCTGTTGGAGTTGGTTCCCGGCGTTTCCGGGGTGGGAGAGTACCACCTTCCGCCCGATGCGGAATTCCTCCGCGGCCATTTCCCGGGGGAACCCATGATGCCCGGGGTCTTGCTCGTCGAGGCGGTGGCGCAGTTGGGGGGCGTCGTCGCACAGTCGGATCCGGCCATCGCCCCGTTGCCCGGCCTGAAGCTGACCGGAATCCGCGTCGCCAAGATCTCCGGGACGGCGCGCCCCGGGGATCGGGTGGAACTGCGGGCCTCCGTCGTCGGACGCATGGGATCCCTGATGCAGATCACCGGATCCGCCTGGGTCGACGGACGCGAAATCCTGCGCTGCGAAGTGACTTTGGCGGGGGTGCTCTGATTTCCATTCGACCGCACCCCGGCCCACGCGGGTTTCGCACCCGATGGAAGTAAGCCTCGTGACCTCGTCTCCTACGGGTGGTCCACCAATCTCCGGCGCCACTCGGTACGGGAGCGTTTGCCCCGGACGTCCACTCCCAGGTCTTCGCGCAACCACCATTGGCGTGGCACCTGCCAGGCTGGAAGCCGACGCGTGAGAAAGCTGCGGAGCTCCGATTCCGTCACGGGTTCCCGGACGGCGTAGGCCATTCCCACCGTTTCGCCGCGGCGGGCGTCGTCGGGGATGCCGAAGGCGAGGCAATCGCGCACGGCCGGATGATGCAGCATTTCCTGTTCGATGGCTTCGGGGGACACCTTGCGTCCGGCGATGTTGATCACGTCGCCGGCCCGCCCTCGGATCCACAGCACGCCTCCGTCTTCGATCGAGATCAGGTCGGACGACCGGTAGCGACCCTGGCCCAGGTGCGGTTCCGCTTCGGGCCAGTAGCCCTCGGCCACGGCCGGGCTCTGCACCACGAGACACCCCGAGTCGTCGGATCCGATCGTGACGCCCTCGAGGGGGGTGCCGACACAGGAGGCATCGGGCCGCGCGGTGGGGGTGCGGTCGAAGGCGATGCCCCCACATTCGGAAGCGCCGAGGAAGTTGTGGATCTTCAGACCGCGATGTTCGAGGACCTCCTGTTCGAGGGCGATCGGCAGGGCGGCGCCGGCGGAGAGGGCGAGGTGGAGGCGGGCAGGAATGGCGTCGGCTTCGTGCCAGTGGCGCCAGAGGGCGGGAACGGCGGGCAGGGTGAGGTTGCTCCAGGGCGCGGCGGCGGCGGCCACGGCGGCAGGAAGCGCGGAGGCCACCAGGATCAGCGGGATCCCATGCAGCAACAGGGGAGTCACCAGGTTTGAGTAGCCGTAGCTGTGGGCCAGCGAGATCACTCCCAGGTTGGGACTGGAACGATGGAGTCCCATGGTGGCCACGATCTGGTCGGCGTCCGCCGCAATCTGGGCCTCCGTGAGGGCGACCCGACGCGCGAGTCCGGTCGTTCCCGAGGTGAACTTGAGGTGGGCCACCCACGGGGGCAACGGCGCGAGTTCCGGCGTTGCCTGACCCGTCTCGAGGGGGCAGAGGGCTTGTCCGGTCCGCCAGGCGCGCAGCACGGTCAGCAGGAATTGCGGCGTGTTCCCGGTGGGGAAGGCAACCGGGCCCGAAGGTTCAGCCAGCGCATCCGCCGCCGCGGCCAGTTGGGAAAAGGACCACGACGTTCCCGACGCGGCGTCGTGGACGGCGAGTTCATCCGGGTGTAGCGCGACGACCGAGCGCCAACGTTCCTCCAGCATTCCTTCGGGTGTTTGCCTCCCGGGGGTGGGATGGGGCAAGCGTGAATCCCGTCTTGAAACGGCTTTCGCCGTCTTCCCGTTCCCATCATGGTCGACGGGCCATGTCCGATGCGCCCTTGTTGTCACTCGACCTTCCCGGGATCCGAAAGGTGAAATCCGGAAAGGTTCGCGAGGTTTTTGATCTCGGAGACCGGTTGCTGTTTGTCGCAACCGACCGCATCTCCGCCTTCGACTGCATCATGCCCAACGGCATCCCTCGCAAGGGCGAGGTCCTGACGCAGATTTCCCATTTCTGGTTCGACCGCACCGAGTCCTGGCTGCCCAACCATCGGTTGGCCCGCGCGGGCGACCCGTTGCCATCGGAGTTGATGCCCTTTGAGGCCAGCCTCGCCGGACGCAGCATGATCGTGTGCAAGGCGACGCCGTTGCCGATCGAATGCGTGGTGCGCGGCTACCTGGCGGGGTCGGGTTGGAAGGAGTATCGAACCCAGGGAACGGTCTGTGGCATCCCGTTGCTGGTTGGGCTTCGCGAGTCCGACGAGCTTCCCGAACCGATCTTTACCCCGGCGACCAAGGCGGAGACGGGCCATGACGAGAACATCCCGTTCGAGCAGGCGGCGGAGTTGACCGGAAGCGCCCTGGCGGAGCAGGCGCGGGACCTCAGTCTGCGCCTGTACCGTTTCGCCCGGGATTATGCCCGGACCCGTGGGATCCTCATCGCCGATACCAAGTTCGAGTTCGGGGTGTACGAGGGAAAACTGGTGCTGATCGATGAGGTGCTGACTCCGGATTCGTCCCGGTTCTGGCCGGCGGACCAGTATTCACCGGGCCGCAGTCAACCCAGCTACGACAAGCAGTTCGTCCGGGACTACCTGGAGACCCTGAGTTGGTCGAAGACGCCGCCCGCGCCCGCCCTGCCTGCCGACGTCGTCGCGCGCACGCAGGCGAAGTATCTGGAAGCGTTTGAGCTCCTCACTGGACGCCGCCTCTGAACCCGGTCACCACGTTTCGATGGACGTTGATCTGGCTGGGGCTCTGCCTCGGACGTGGGC
The DNA here is from genome assembly GCA_945873715.1 of Akkermansia muciniphila. Taxonomy (GTDB): domain Bacteria; phylum Verrucomicrobiota; class Verrucomicrobiia; order Limisphaerales; family UBA9464; genus UBA6176. Next base: position 6,115 of record CAMCFL010000096.1, on the reverse strand, counting down.
TGACCGCGGAATGGTTTGACCCGGAAATCCTTCACCAGGTCCGCATCCAGTTGCCGGCTGCGGAATGGGAGGCCCTGAGACGGGAGGCTCCGGACGTTCTGGCGCAACTGGGACCCCAGCGGACGAACGGTCTTGCCGCCCGGGCTTATCGGGATCATCCGGGGAAGGTCACCCTCGACGGCGCAGCCCCGATGGATGCCCGGATCCGGAAACGCGGATTCATCGGGTCGGTCAGCCGGGAAAGGCCGGCGTTCAATATCGAGTTCCCGGAGGCCCCGGATCGAAGGGGGCCCGGTGGATGGCGACGGTTGACCCTCGCCAACACCCAGCAGGACGCCAGCGGGCTGCATCTTTCCCTGGCGAACGCCTTCTTCCGGGAAGCAGGGGTGCCGGCCTCCCGGACCGCCTTGGTCCAGGTCGAAGTGAACGGGGAAGCCCTCGGGGTTTACACGATGGTCGAGCCGGTCGATCGGGAGTTTCTGGCCCGCCATTTCGGGGACGGTTCCGGCCCACTGTGGGAGGGGGCGTTGACCGATCTTCGACGCGGATCGTTGCTGGCTTTTGACGCCAAGCGGGGAACCCGCCCCGAGGACCGTGCCGTGCTTGAGGAGGTCGCGGACCTCCTGGTTGCGGAGAAGGAAACGGACTGGGATCGCCTGGGACAACGGGTGGACCTGGATCAGTTCCTGCGCTTCTGGGCGGCCGAGGTGCTCGTCGATCACTGGGATGGATACGCCAACAACCAGAACAACTATTTCATCCATCGGCGGGCGTCGGATGGTCGCCTGGTCTTCCTTCCCTGGGGAGCCGATCAGTGCCTCGGTTCACCCAACCCTTTCACCCCGGCGCGGGCCCCCGTCTCCGTGCGGGCAACGGGGTTGCTGGCCCGCCGGCTCTACGCCGATCCGGTCTGGCGCGGCAAGTATCGCCAACGTCTCGGGGAGTTGCTGAGTCAGGCCTGGGATGAGCCCCGCTGGCTGGGGGAGATCAGCCGCCTCGACCGACTGATCGGGACCAATGCCTGGCCAGGGATCACCGGGCGAAAACAGGTGGTTCAACGGACCCGTGAGTTCGTCCGGAAACGCAAGGCAACGCTGGCCCGCGATCTTGCCGGGCCCGCGCCCGAATGGACCGCGCCGGAGCGGACGAACTCGATGGTTCGCTTCTGGGGCCATGTCTCCGCCCAGTTCGACACCGCCTTTCACGCAAGGCTTCCGGTCAACTGGTTCACCAATGGAACCGTTGACTTCAAGCTGGAGCTCGAAGGCCAGCGCCGTCCCTTCACCCGGGCTGGAATCTCGGCGTCGCGGGGTTTTGATGCGCGCGAGACCAACAAGATCTCCCTCAGCGTGCTCGGCATGAACGGGGCCGCTACCTTCCTGGTGCCGTCGGTCCAGGTCTGGATGGAGGACTTTGTCGCCGGACGCACCGCCCGGATCGATTTCTTCGCCAACCCCGGCTTCTTCTTCGAAGGAATGCCGATGGCAGGGGAAGGGGGAGCCGGGATCCTGTCCGGAACCCTGCATTTCGACGCCGCAGGAGTCTCCGAAGGCGATCCGGTCAAGGGGCGCCTGGAAGCGGACATCTGGCGGTTGCCACGGTGACTGGCGTTGGAGGAACGAGTTCCGCGAGTCCGTGCCCGACAGGCGTCGCCCAAGACGCTCTCTCTTCACGCGATCTTCCCAAGGATTCGTGCGGGCAACCGCCCGCTGAGGGCAGCAGGCCTACAACCGCCAGAGATTGGGACTCGCGGAGCTCGTCCAAAGGCGTCCGTCCAAAGCTGGCCCTTTGGAGACCCAACCCTTTAGGATGCCCCCCATGCAGCTTCGGTTTCGTCGCTTCGATCTCGCGCTCCGACATCACTGGGCCATCGCCACCGACCTCGGGCGGGGTGGGGGCAAAAGCGTTTATCCCGTGGTGTTCGTGGAGTTGACGGATCCGCAGGGGCGCAGCGGCGTAGGCGAGGCGTCGCCATCGAGCCAGTACCGGGAGACCCACGAGACCGTCTCGGAGTTTCTGGGACGGGTGGAGTCGGCTTGGCTGAGCTTCGACGATGTCGCGGGGAGCATGACCTACATCGAGGCGCTCGCGCCGGGGAACTATCCGGCAAAATGTGCCCTCAACATCGCCTTGCTCGACGGGGCATCCAAGGCCGCCAACAAACCGCTCTGCGAGTATCTGGGCCTCGGAGTGTTCACCGAGGGGACGCACCTTTCTTCCTTCACCATCGGCATCGATACGCCGGAGAGCATGGCCCGCAAGACCGCGGAGGCTTCGGGCTATCCCATCCTCAAGATGAAGCTGGGAAGTCCCTCCGACCGCGCCAATTTCGCCGCCGTCCGCGGCGCGGCACCAGATCGGTGGATCCGCGTGGATGCCAATGCCGGGTGGAAGAGCCGGGAAGAAGCCCTACGGAACATCGAGTGGCTCGCCGCCGACGGGCAGGTGGAGTTTGTCGAGCAGCCCATGCCACCGGAGTTGCCGGACGCCGACTGGGCCTGGCTCAAGGAGCGATCACCCCTCCCGCTCATCGGGGATGAACTGTTCCAATCGGCTGCCGACGCCGATCGTTGCGCCGGCTGTGTTCACGGGGTGAACGTCAAGTTGGTGAAGACGGGCGGGGTCACCCGAGGGAAACAGGCTTTGGAAGCCGCCCGTGCCCGTGGGCTGAAGACCATGCTGGGCTGCATGATCGAGTCGTCGGTGCTCATCAGTGCCGCTGCCCATCTGGCCGCCTTGACTGACTACCTCGATCTCGATGGGAATGTGCTCATCACCAACGATCCCTACCGGGGCGTGCTCAACCAGGGGGGGCGGTTGAGCTTCGACGGAGTCGAACCGAAGATGGGCCTGCGGGTGGCAGCCCGTTGATCGGGCTCCAGACCAACAAAAGCCCGCCCGCCTGGTTGTGGTAGCGCGCCGCATCGTCCACCCAGTTGCCGGTGCCGTTTTGCAAGGGACGTTTGTCCTCCTTCCAGGGGAGTGTGGCGGCATGGGGGGCGGGGGTGCTTGCCAGTCTGCTGCTTTGCGATTCGTGGGCATTTTCAGGTCGGACGACGGTTTCGGACTCGCAGAGCCCGTCTCTCCGGAGTTCGCTTTCAAACCCCGCCGCAGTTTTCAAAAACGCAGCGGAACGGGAGGAGCTTCAGCAGGTCCAACCCAGCGTTACCCCGGTTTTCAAATGCGTCTTCGCCTCCATTCTGAAATCGATCCGCCGCCCCGCCTCGGGGAAGGAAGCGGATGGGAGGGCACGGCGCAGGATCTGGGTGTAGGCCCGCTGCCCTCAGCGGGCGTTGCCTCATCGCCGCCTGAGGGCAGGCGGCCTACATCCACGTCCCACTCAAGCTCCCGAAGAAGCGTCCACCCTCCCGGGATGGACGTTGCCGGAATCCGGTGGGCGGGGCAGGGTTTGCTGACTGCCGATGCGAGTCATTCTCTTCGATATCGATGGGACGTTGATCCGGACGGGGGGTGCCGGAATCCGCGCCTTTGCCCGAACGGCGGAATTGGCGTTTGGCCTTCCGGGTGGGACGGAGCACCTGACCTTCCATGGTCGGACCGACACTTCCCTGGTGCGGGAATTCCTGCGTCATCATCAATTGGACGAGGGCCCCGAGAACATGCGGAAGTTCCTGGAGACGTACCTTCGCCTGCTGGGCGAAATGCTGAGCGACCATCCCGGGGAACGCTGCCCGGGAGTGATGGAATTCATCGAGGCTTGCCGTCGGATCAAGCCACGACCCTTGATCGGGCTTCTGACCGGGAATGTCCGGATGGGTGCCGAATTGAAACTGCGCGCCCACGGATTGTGGGACGAGTTTGTCGTGGGAGGATTCGGAGACGACGACGAGGATCGGGGCGTCATTGCGGCCATCGCCAAGCTTCGTTCCGAACAGAGCCTGGGTACCTCCGTGGATGCGTGGGACGTTGTGGTCGTGGGCGATACCGAGCGCGACGTGGCCTGCGCCCGAGCGATCGGGGCCCGCTGCCTGGCGGTGGCGACGGGCCACATTTCGGCCGAGGATCTTGCCCGCAGCCAGCCCGACTGGTTGGTCTCCGGGTTGGACGAGATCCATCCGGAAGAACTCCGCTCGGGGGAACTGCCTGCCCGATGAAAGGCGCACAAATCGGTGTCGCGCAAGTTTTTGGTTTGACCCTTCCGTCTGCTTTCTTTAGTCACCCGCCCAACTTCGCCGAGACTCCTGCCAGTGGGGCACCCCGAGGCAAGTGTGGTTTCGCTGAGGGGGGCATGAGCCGCGCACGAATATGCTGAAATCAAAGTCGTTCCTGACCATCGATTTTGGGGCAGGTACCCTCAAAGTCGCCGAATTCGAACCGTCTGAAGACGGAGGCCTCCGGGTGTTGCGCTTCGGCGTCAAGCCGCTCGGCCTCGCCGGGTCGCAGGAAGCGGCCCGGGAGAACACCGTCAAGAAGGCGCTGGGCGAAGTGATCGCCGAGGGTGGCTTCGCCGGGCGTCAGGCCAACCTTTGCGCCCCCGGCTTCCAGGTCTTCTCGAAGTTTGTGAAGCTCGCTCCAGTCGACGCTTCCAAAGTTCCGCAGATCATGCAGTACGAGGCACAGCAGAATGTGCCCTTCCCGCTCGCGGAGACCGCCTGGGACTACCAGATCCTCAGCACGACCCCCGGTGGTGAACTGGAGGTCCTCCTCGTCGCCATCAAGTCCGAGATCGTCGAGAAGCTCTTTGCCATCGGGGAAGGCGCTGGTCTCAAGATGGACGTGGTCGACACCTCCGTCGCCGCACTGTGCAATGCCTTTCGCTACAACTACGCGGATCAGGACGGATGCAGCCTCCTCATTGACGTCGGTGCCAAGACCAGCAACGTCGTCCTCCTGGAAAAGAACCGACTGTATGCCCGCTCGGTTCCCGTCGGGGCCAATGCCATCACCCAGGAGTTTGCCGCTGAAGCGAAGCTTCCCTTCGCCGAGGCCGAAAAGATCAAGATCAACGACGGCATGGTCAGCCTTGGTGGAGCCTACGAGGAACCGGACAACCCGCGGATCGCCGCCGTCTCCAAGGTCGCCCGCAATGTCCTGACCCGGCTTCACCTCCAGGTGAACCAGACCATTCAGTTCTATCGGACCCAGCAGGGCGGGAACGCTCCCGTCCGGGTGTTCCTCTGCGGCGGTGGTTCCATCCTGCCTTACTCGGCGGAGTTCTTCGCCGAAAAGCTCAATCTGCCGGTCGATATCTTCAATCCGTTCCGCAACGTCCAGATTGATCCCTCGGTGGATGTTGCCGCCCTGGAAAAGGTTGCCCAGTCGTTCGGTGAGGTGGTTGGCCTCGCCTTGCGCAACGTGGCGCAGTGCCCGGTCGAGTTGAACCTGATGCCGAAGTCCTCCCGTTCCCGGCAGGAGTTCAATTCCAAGAAGCCTTACCTGCTCGCCGCCGCCTACGCGCTGGTGGTGGGTGTTTTCGCCTACGGCTGGTTTTATGCCCGGGTCGAGGCCGCTCGACGCGAGGGCCTGGAAAAGGTCACTGCCCAGGTCGAACCGCTGAAGCAGCGCGACGAGTCGCTCAAGCGCGAGATGGAAACGCTCCGCAAGGCTCAGGAGGAATCGGGACAGCTGGTTGCCTGGCTGGAGGATCAGACGTTCTGGGCGGATGTGTTCGTCGAGTTCCGTCGCGTGCTGATGGCCGCCGAGGAGGCTCAGCGTCAGAAGCTGAACTCGGGACCGGGAACTGTCGGTGTCTGGATCGATACCCTCATCACCACGGAACCCAGCCAACCGGCAGCGCAGGCGAGCCCCGAAGAAGGCTCCACCACTTCCTCCAATCCCTACGGCATGGACCCGATCCTGATGAAGCGCTACGGCCTGGTTCCCCGGGCAGTCACCGGCGACGGCGAAGCCGCGGCAGCGGACGCGGACGCGGGTGCCCCCAAGAAACCCAAGTCATCGAACTCGACGAACGAGATCGCATCCATCAGCTTGACGCTTCGCGCCGTCGATCTTTCACGCATCAAGACCGGGGCTAACAACGAACTGGTTTTCGAGGTGCAGAATCAGTTGAAAGCCAGTCCCTTCTTTGATGCCAACGAGACCCGCTTCGACGGGACCCTGAGCGAGTCGGAGAACACGTTCTCCTTCCCGATGA